>JBDTXZ010000734.1:0-2725 GCA_040005935.1 bacterium
CTCTTCGTCCTTGATGTACGGAACGACGTTGCCAAGAATGTCGAGCGACGGCACGCCGGGATATCCGGCGCCGGAGACCGCCTGCATGGTCGCGATGAACAACTTTTGAATTCCGAAGGCTTCGTGCAGCGGCGCAAGTGGCATCACGGCCATGATCGACGCGCAGTTCGCGTTGGTGACGATACCGCCCTTCCATCCGCGATTGGCGCGTTGTGCGTCGAGCAGCGCCAAGTGATCGGCGTTGACCTCGGGGATGACGAGTGGGACGTCGTCCTCCATGCGAAAGTTCTTCGCGTTACTGAGCACCATGCGGCCGGCGCGGGCAAATGCCATCTCCACCTCGCCAGCCACAGATGAGTCCAGCGCGGAGAATACAATTGGCGACGTGATCTCTACTGGGTCGCATGCGCGCACGATCATCCCGCGGACGTCATTCGGCATGTCACTGTTGCCCACCCACTTTGCCGCTTCGGCATATGCTCGTCCCGCTGAACGCTCAGATGCCGCAACTTCAGCAAGACGAAACCAGGGGTGGTCGGCGAGCAGCTTGATGAACGTCTGACCAACCGCGCCCGTGGCGCCCAGCACCGCGACGGGTGTTCGACGATCCGGAGTATGAATCATGTCTCGAGCACCGCGCGCGCAATGCGTTCGTACGCGTCGACGGCCGAGCGCAATTCGTCGACGTCGATGAATTCGTCCGTCGTATGCGCGACGTGAATGGAGCCAGGCCCGAAGAGCAGCGGCGTGCCCCATCGGCTGAGGAGCGGAATGTCCGACGTGTATGCCACGGGCGCGACCTCAAAACCGGGGATGGTGTGAAAGCGCTGCGTGGGGATGTACGAGCCCCATTCCAGCTCTGCTTTGCCGTCCGCCCACTTTATGACTGCGTCGCGCAGCGGAGCCACATCACTCACGAGGCGGAACATGAGCTCCGATTCGCACAGTGCAGGAATGATGTTGGCTTCGGTGCCGCCGTGAATCGTGCCGATATTCACGGTGGTCTTCCCGAGCACGGGATCCGTCGGCAACGGAAGCAGTTTGGCGGTAGGCAAGAGCTCCAGCATTGGTTCGATGGCCGAGACGCCAAGTTCCGCGTAGGCGGAATGCGCGGCTCGACCGCGCGTGCGCACGATGACGCGCTGCGAACCCTTTGCGCCCGAGGCGAGTGTGCTTTCCGTCGGTTCACCGTTGACGAGATACTTGCTCGTGGCGGGCAAATGGTTGGCGGCGCGTGCACCGTCGGAGCCTTTCTCTTCGCCCACGACAAACAGCAGGTCGACGCGCTGCTCGCCGGCTTCCGCCAGACGCTCGGCCGCGCAGAGCATCGCGGCGGCGATTCCCTTCGCGTCACAGGCGCCGCGTCCGTGCAGGCGCTTTCCCTCGAGACGTGGAGGAATGTACGGCGGTACAGTGTCGAGGTGCGTGGAGAAAGTCACGCCATTGCCCGCGCGCGACGCCCAGACGTTCGCGCGCCCCTTGGTGACTTCCTGGGTGGTGACGTTCCATCCGCGTGCGATGAGCCAGCGGGCGACGAAATCGACGGCCGGTCCTTCGGATCCGGTGGACGATTGGATAGCGAGTAATTCGGCGGCGAGGGCGACGACGTCAGTCATTCGCGCAATTTAGTCGCGCAGTCGCGCCGTGTGACACCCGTGCGCGAGGAGGTTTACAGTTCGCCCGCGAGAACGCGCCGATGAATGTCCGAATACTCGAACGGTAGGGCGCGCCCTGTCTCGAGAGCCAGATCCTCGAGTGCATTGAGCAGCGCGCGCTTTAGACGACGACCATCATCGCCCGCGGGCAGCGTGCGAAGTGTCGCGCTCACAAGTCGCGCGTCGGCAAGGTAGTCGCTGGCCATCATGGCATCGGGAGTCAGCGCCGGCGTAAGTGCAATGCCCGATGTCGTGAGGACCGATGCCTGTGATACGCCGGACACGCCCGTCGTAATGGCCGCCGACTCGACGGCAAGAGCGGATGCGAGTCGGCCGCACAGCGATGTGGTCAACTGGGACTTGCCCGTCATGACGCGCCAGAGCTGTTGACGCGAGGTTCCGGCGTGTCGGGCGAGCCGTTGCTTCGAGAGTCCGCGCTCGATGCGGAGAATTTCAAGTCGCTTGCCGAGCAGTGTGAGTTCGGCGGCCCCTTCGTCGTCGAAGACGATGTTTTGTGCAGCTTCTGTTGCCATTCGTAAAGGCCTATCCTAGATTGGCGATCCCGAACATTACCCGAAACAACGTGACATCCGTTGCGCAGTCTAGGAGTGCAAGTGTCGAAAGTCAAGCGAGTTAGCATGCGAGCTATCAGGCGCAACACGAAGGCTCGTCGGCCGTCGGACAAGCGGCCCGTTCAACCGATTCGCGTTGAAGTACGGGAGTTGGACCCCCTGCGAAAGTGTGGGTTGGGTACCACCGTGCAGCGCCTGTACCGCGTCATCGAGCGCGCGGACGGCGTGGTCATCAACCATCTGGTGTTTCTTGACCGGCACGGATGGTACTGCGAGCATGGTCGCGCATGTCCCGCCGTGTCCATGGCGAGGAAACAGCCCGCGCGTCGCACATCGCGCTCGGTCGGCGGAGTCTAAGGAGCGTTCGCTGGCACAGGCCGTTTCGGCACGCTGCACCAGATGCAGCATCCGAGGCAAATCACGGCTTGGAAGACAAATCCGATGTCGACGTTGACGAGTAACACAGCGATCCCGATCGTCGTTGCGATCTTGAGCATG
>JBDTXZ010000735.1:0-2722 GCA_040005935.1 bacterium
GGCGGTCGCGGATTTTTTCGGATCTCGCTCGTTCGCGATGCGGAAACGCTGGCGCGATCAGCGACGACAATTGCACGCAGACGCATGCAAATGACGATCTGAGCTACCTCGGGGTCTGTGGGGTTGACGGTGAATGCGAGAGTCGCTGAGGTCTAGGCGCCGCTCGTTCCGGAGGCGATGTTTTTGTTCGTCTTCCACCGCTGTTCGATCCCAACTCACGCTCCGGGGAATCACGATGCTCCTTCGCTTTTCGACGCGGCTCATTCTCACTGCCTGCGGCCTCGCGGTAATCGCTGGGTGTTCACACAGTGGCTCGGAGGTTGGAGCGGCGGCACCCGCTCCGGCTGCAGCGATGTCGGCGGGGGGGATGCCGGCAGGTGTCACCACCGCGATGCTCGCGGAGGGCGACTCCATTTTCCATAAGGGCAGTTGCCAGCGGTGTCACGGTATGGATGCGAAAGGCGGGCAACGGGCACCGGATCTGACCGATGCAACGTGGGCGCAGATTACCGGGACGTATGCCGAGATTGTCGAGATCGTCACCACTGGCGTACCTAAGGCGAAGATCAAGATGGCTGGCGCGCCATTCGGCATGAATCCGCGCGGCGGCAACAACTTGACCGACGATCAGATCCGCGCTGTCGCGGCGTACGTCTACAGCCTGAGTCATCACTAGTCGCAGTCAAATACGCTGATGATCCTCCTTGCCAGCTCGCTGTTCCTGCGCGAGGACCGCAAGCAACTCGAGCGGATGAAGCCGTATGCTCCGCTCGCCACGCTGCTGATCGCGGCGTCGCTTCGAGAACGCGGGCACGGCATTGCCTTCTTCGACGCGACGCTCGCCTCCGGTGTGGACGCGTTCGAAGCCATGCTGCGCGATACGCGTCCTTCCGTCGTCGGAATACTCGAGGACAACTTCAACTATCTCACCAAGATGTGCACGGTGAGAACACGCGAGATGACACTCGCGATGGTGGCGGCGGCGCGGGCGCACGGGTGTCGCGTTGCGGTCAACGGCTCGGACTCATCGGACCGGCCCGAGCTCTATCTCAGCGCTGGCGCGCACGCGGTGCTCTCGGGCACGGCGGACGTAAGCTTTCCTGCACTTGCTGAAGCGTGGCGAGCAGCGCCCGATGCGCCGCTCAGTGAATTGCATGGGCTGATCATCTCCGATGGAAACGGCGGCGTGCTGCGTACGTCGCCGGCACCATCCGTCGCTGATCTCGACGCGTTGCCCTTTCCCGCGTGGGACCTGGTCGACGTCAATGCGTATCGGTCTGCATGGACTTCGGCGCACGGGCGCTTCTCGTGGAACATGATCAGTTCGCGCGGCTGTCCCTTCGGCTGCAACTGGTGCGCGAAGCCCATCTTCGGGCGACGCTATGCGCAGCGTGCGCCAGAATGTGTGGCCGACGAGATCGAGAAATTGCGTAACGAAGTGCGGCCGGATCACATCTGGTTTGCCGACGACATCTTTGGCTTGACGGCGCGTTGGATTATTCGTTTCGCCGACGAAGTCGTGGCGCGAGGAGTACGCACGCCCTTCATGATGCAGTGCCGCGCAGATCTCTTGACCGATGATGTCGTGGTGGCACTCGCCGCAGCCGGTGCAGAAGAGGTGTGGCTCGGCGTGGAGTCGGGCTCGCAGCATATCCTCGACGCGATGGACAAGGGTACCACTGTAAACGAGGTACGGCTGGCCACGCGCGCACTCAAGGCGCACGGCATTCGAGCGTGTTGGTTTCTGCAACTCGGCTATCCGTCCGAGACGTGGGACGACGTGGTGCTCACCCGTGATCTCGTTCGGGAGGAGAGGCCCGACGACATCGGCGTTTCCGTGGCGTATCCCCTTCCGGGCACGAAGTTCCACGCGATGGTGCACGAGCAGCTCGGCGCGCAACTGAACTGGCAGCACACCGACGAGTTGGCAATGCTCTTTCACGGCACGTACACCACCGAATTCTACCGACTGCTTCGCGACGCACTGCACGATGAAGCGCGCAGCGGAAAGCCGGACGTGGCGCGCTGGTCCGCGCTTGCACGCGATGAGTGGACCCATCGTTCGCCCGAGCCGCTCTTCGCCGCGAACGGCTGACGCATGGACGCGCTGTCGCTCCCTCCTGCTGCCGCGGCCTTTGATGCTGTGGCCGAACGGTTCGATGCGCGCTATGGTGCGTGGAAGAGTGTTGCCGCACAGCGTCGCGCTGTTCGCGCCGCACTCGTCGAGGCGTTTCCACGCGGCGCGCGACTTGTCGAACTGGGTGGCGGCACGGGAGAGGACGCGGAGTGGCTCGCCCGCGAAGGGCGCGTAGTCCTTCTCACCGATGTCTCGCCATCGATGGTTCGGTTGGCGACTGAGAAGTTGCGCGGTCTCGGGCTTCCGGCGCCCGTCGTGTCACCCGCGGAGCGACTGGATGCATTCGTCGGCGAGTCGGCCGGTCCGTTCGATGGAGCGTTCTCGAACTTTGCCGCATTGAATTGCGTGACTGATCTCGCAGGCGTTGGACGCGGACTCGCCGCGCTCGTGCGTCCGGGTGGGCGTGTTTTACTCGTTGTGTTTGGTGTGTGCACACCGGGCGAGTGGATCGTGGAGCTATTGCGTGGACGTCCTGGCTCGGCGTTTCGCCGTGCGTCGCGGGGCAACGTTGCGGCGCGACTGGGCGGTCAGGAATTTGTCGTGCGCTATCATCGCGAACGTGATCTCGTAACGGCGCTCGCGCCG
>JBDTXZ010000736.1:0-2721 GCA_040005935.1 bacterium
GACCGCGCGCGCTTTGGCATAGCGCTGAATGATCTCGTCGCGCGTGGTGAACTGTCTGCGCCAATCGCCATCGGTCGCGATCATCTCGACACGGGAAGTGTTGCATCACCGTTTCGGGAAACAGAAGCAATGAAGGACGGAACGGATGCAGTGGCCGACTGGCCAATTCTCAACGCGCTGCTGAACGTCGCGAGCGGCGCGAGCTGGGTGTCGTTTCATCATGGCGGCGGCGTGGGCATCGGCAACTCGTTGCACGCGGGGCAGGTGATCGTTGCCGATGGAACGCCGGAAATGCGCGAGCGGCTCCAACGCGTGCTCACGAACGATCCTGGCATTGGCGTCGCGCGACACGCGGATGCCGGCTACGACATCGCGCGAGAGACTGCTGTACGAACTGGTATCCACATCCCAATGGGACCGCGGTGACCAGGCCCGTTGTCGTCTCGAGCGCAGCGAACGATCTGCACCAGCCGTTGCGTTGTCCTCGGGACGACAATGTTGTCATCCTGAGCGGAGCGAAGGATCTGCACGCTCGGTTGCGTTGTCTTCAAAACGACGGATAATGCTCTCCGCGAAGTTCAAGCCGTGGCATGTTCCGCTTTTCCTCGCGAAATACGGATGGCAAGTCCTCCGCAAGCAGCCTCTGCTCGTCCATTTCGAGGTCACGCTTCGCTGTAACGCGCGTTGCGGATTCTGTGACTATTGGAAGACACCGGCCGAAGCGCGCGAGCACGAATTGGCATCGTACGCCGACGCGGCGCGCCACTTCAATCCGATGCTGGTCACGTTTACAGGGGGCGAGCCGTTGATGCGCCGCGACCTCGAAGAGATCGTTGCCGCCGTCGACGCTGCGGTGCGGCTCAAGTACGTCACGCTCATTACGCACGGCGGCATGTTGACGCCAGAGCGCGCTCAGTCGCTCTGGCACGCTGGCATTCACCAGTTCAATATTTCGCTCGACTATCTGGATGGCCGGCATGACGTTGCGCGCGGGATTCCTGGACTCACGGACAGGATCTTCAACCAGATCGACGGCATGCGAGCCCGCGGCATCGATAACATCCGCTTCAACACCGTGATCAAGGACGACAACCTCGACCAGCTCATGCCGATCGTCAAGCGCGCCGCTGCGCTCGGATGCGGCGTGAACTTCAGCGTTTACACCGACGCGAAGAACGGCAACCGCGATCACCTGTTGAACGCGCCGCACCATGCGGCACTCGACGACACAGTGGCGCAACTGCTCGACCTCAAACGACGGCATCGCGGCGTGATTACCAATTCCGATGCCTACCTCGAGCAAATTCCTCGATGGGTACGTGGCGAAATCACGGAACCGTGTCGGTCTGGACAACGCACGATTCATATCGACCCCACAGGGCATGTGAAACGATGCCCTGATTTTCCGACGGATTTTCACTGGCGAGATTTCCGGGCGTATGAGCCGATCAACTGCAATGCCTGCTTCTACGCCTGTCGCGGTGAGGCGCAGGCACCACTGCGGCTCTCCCGCGTGCGCGACGTGATGGGCCGCCCGCACGCCATCGCATGACCGGCGCAAAGCTGCTGTTCGTCAACGCCGCGCAAACGCTGACGTGCGCGGGTCCCGCACGTGCGCGACGCGGTACCGAAATGGCCGATGCCGGAGTGAGGACAAACGTCGCGGTGCTGGTCTCGGGGGACACCATCGTCGCCGTCGACGACGATCGCGCGCTAAGGGCGGCGCATCGCGACGCGACGATCATCGATTGCGAAGGCGGCATTCTCACGCCGGGATTCACTGATTCACACACCCACGCGATTTTTGGCCGCGCGCGCTACGAAGAGCAGGAGTTGCGGGCGTCGGGCATGCCCTATATGGAGATCGCGCGCCGAGGCGGAGGCATTCACGCATCCGTGCGAGATCTTCGCACGCGATCGGCCGACGAACTGTTTGCGCTCGCCGAGCCACGATTGCGCGCGCTCGCCTCCACGGGCGTTACCACCGTCGAGGTGAAGTCCGGGTACGGACTGTCGCTCGAGGACGAGATCAAGACACTGCGCGTCGTGCGCCGGCTCGCCGACGCGCTCCCCATGCGCATCGTGCCAACGTGGCTCGGCGCGCACGAAATTCCGCTCGACTATCGCGAGCGTTCCACTGGGCGCCGCGAGTATCTCGATCTGCTCATCAACGAAATGCTGCCGGTCGTCGCGTCCGAAAGACTCGCGCAGTTCGCCGACGTCTTTTGCGAGCCCGGCGTTTTTACCGTCGATGAATCGCGCGAAATCCTCAGCGCGGCGCGCAGCGCAGGTCTCGGAATCAAGTTGCATGCGGACGAGTTGACCGCCGGAGGCGGGGCGGAACTCGCTGGCGAGTTGAACGCGACCTCCGCCGATCACCTGGCCGCCGTGAGCGATGAAGGAATTGCCGCGCTTGCCTCGGGCGGGACCGTAGCGACCCTGCTGCCCGGCACAATGCTCTTTCTGGGGAAGACTTCCCAGGCGCCGGCCCGCCGGTTCATCGACGCCGGGGTGCCGGTCGCTTTGGCAACTGACTTCAATCCCGGTACGTCGCCGACAACCAATTTCCCGTTGATTCTCACGCTCGGTGTCAGCCAGCTTCGACTGTCCGTCGCAGAAGCATTCGTGGCCGGTACCGTCAACGGCGCTGCCGCACTTGGCATTGCCGCGCAGGTCGGGAGTACTCTGGCATCAGCCATCAACCAAATCAAAAGCGCAACG
>JBDTXZ010000737.1:0-2713 GCA_040005935.1 bacterium
CTGGTGCTTTGGACCCTTGTCTCGTCTGCTCGATCTGAGCGGAGCCGCGCGCAGCCATGCGTGACGGTGGCGAATCGGTATCGCGGTCACGCTCCTCATCATTGGGCTCAGGCGCGAGCGCGAACGAGCGGAGCGGAGCCGACACATCGTGCGATTGCGCGTGCCGTACCGTACTGAGCGATTTCTGCTTCGGTTCGCGAAGCCGATGTGCGACCACCAATGCAGCAGTGATCGTTAGCACGGCAGCGACACTGGAAAGACTCGGCCGTCTCATCACAAGTTCACCAGGTCAGTGGGTTTCCGTATCATCGACTCTTGCTGCGACGGCCAGCGGCAACGAAATTCACCGCAGAGGACGCGGAGGTGCAGAGGCGCGCGGAGAAAAACAAAGTGCAGATGCATTCGACTCGCAACGCTCGCTCCGATGACAGCTTTGCGTCCTCTGCTCCCTCTGCCGCCTCTGCGGTAAACGCGAAAGCACGCATCAGCTACGCATTCGTAACTCGCCAATACACACCGCACCGTTCATCGAACAAAAGTATACAACGGCACAAACGTCACGTCCTGCGCCTGTCCGATCGTCCGGAACGCGAGCGGACGTCCAGGTACCGGCGTGATCCACGCCGCCGGATGACGCGAAGGCGAAACGAATGTCGGGGACTCGGGAACGGCATTCGTGACCCCGCGCGACCGTTCAACAATGCCGAATTGCCCTCTGTGGCCCGTGGGGCATGCGCACTCGTAGCGTCATCCATGTTGGCTTATCGCACTTCACCGTCAAGGGTCACACGATCGCTTATCGGGAACGAGGTGTCCTGAACGATACGCACGCCCTTGTCAATGCAATTCCCTTCGGATGCAATAAATTGACTAACGAACACCCGCTGTCGTCGTGAAAATAGACGCTCTCGGCGAGCTTCGAGAACGACTCGCACCCAGTTCCGTGGCAGCACCGGAAGCCGTGCGGTGGAGTGCCAAACAACTTCCAGTAGCCCGCGGCCATCGGCGTATAAAATGGTTTCTCGCTATCAGCAGGTGGCTGCGTAGGCAAGATGCTGTTGAAGCGCACGCGCTCGTAATAGCGCGCGTACGCGGCGCGCCGCGCCGATAATCCTCGGGATGGTCGTGTTGCCATGCCCGCCCTCCAACGCATCGCGCTGTTCGCACAATGGTGCAAACACCGTTTCGTCATCGAAGCGGTGGGCGAGCGTCGCGTGGGACTGGTCACCGCTGATGGCGGCGAGCTCATACAGCGTCGCACTCATACCGCCGAAATCTCTTAGCAGCACCTTCGCCATCGAAGCGTCGTCGACGTCATTGGTCCAGGCCCGTGCCCAACCGGCGATGTCATTGACCGTGTCCAGCGCCTGCACGTTGCCCGATAGTGTGAAGCTATCGAGCAGCCCGGCCATGATCTTGTGATAGGTGTAAAAAGGTGCCCACACCCGCTCGCCAGCCTTGAGGCGATCGAAGAACTCGGTTGGAAACGCGCTAAGATACCCGTTGCCGAGTGCGCTCTGACACTTGGCGAGCTCGCGAACCATGACGGTGCCGCGCGCCTTTACCGCGTCATCGCCAGTTTGTGCCGCGAGCTATGCGCAGGCCGACAGGTAATGGCCAACGAAGTGCCCCCGCAGCTCATTCACCGGCGCTCCCACCCGCCCAAGGGCTCGGCGAACGACGGCAGCCCTGCATTCGCGCGGAACACGTGGCGCAGGCGGTCGGGATCGAGGCCCATGATGAATTGCCGATTCATCGTAAGGGCGGCGAGCTGTGGCCCTTCGCGAAGCCGCACGCGATGGAGGTCGAAGGGAACGACCGCCGGCGAACGGGGAAGCCCAATCCAGCGCGGATCAACGAACTCTGTGGATTGGACGCCCGCTCGCAGTTGTTGCAGCACGGGCGCCGCGACGGCCAACAGCACCGCTGACGCGACGAAATCGCGACGCCCGATGTACTTCATGTATTCATGACGGCGCCCTTCGCCGGAACGGTGCGCTCCTGCATGGCGGTACGCAGCAGCGTGGTGGCGGCGTAGGCCACGACGACAACTACGAGCCATCCCACGACGGCGATGCTCATCTCCTTCACGATCAGCGCGGCGATGAGGACGGCCGGCACTCCGCCGATGAGCAGGCCAAGCGACGCCCGCGCATCCCAGGCCTTTTCCTTGAGGAAGCGCGCGCTGGCGACAGGCATGAGGAAAGCGCATGACCCCATCATGATGGGGAACGCCGCCTTCGGATCCATGCCCAACATGAAGATGAGAATCATGCACGGGGCGTAGAGGCCGATGCCCATTGGCATGAGCGCGCCCAGAGCGAAGTTGCCGAGGAGCCCCACGACGAGTCGGCCGCCCTCGAGCTTGAGCGCCGACCCTCCTCCGGGGAAGAGGGCGAGGAGCTTCATGACCAGCAGCGCCCCGAAGACAAGCAGCGCCGTTCCCATCCCGATCTGCACCTTTCGCCGCGGCCAGCCGGCCACGACGCCCGCACCGAGCCACGCGCCGAGCACGGCGGCCGTAATCATCAGCACCAGCGTGACCGAATCCACCGGCACGAGCTTGGTAAAGATGAACGCCTGTGCGATGGTCGGCAGCGTGTGTCCGACGTTCAGCGTGCCGGGAATGTGTTCGTCACGCACCATTCTCCATTGGCGGAAAATGGCCGTCGTCGTGGCAAAGGATCCAATGCCGAGCGTATCGAAGAAATTG
>JBDTXZ010000738.1:0-2709 GCA_040005935.1 bacterium
GAGCCCGTGACCAACGATGACGACATCGGCGACGATCGGTTGCGTCTCATCTTTACCTGTTGTCACCCAGCGCTCAGTCCCGACGCTCAAGTCGCGCTTACGCTGCGTACGGTTGGCAACCTGACGACGGAAGAAATCGCGCACGCGTTCCTGATGTCGGCGCCGACCATCGCGCAGCGCATCGTCCGTGCAAAGAACAAGATTCGCGACGCTCGAATTCCGTATGAGATTCCGTCTCAGCGCGATTTGCCGGCGCGACTCGATGCCGTACTCGCGGTTCTCTATCTGATTTTCAATGAGGGCTATTCGGCAAGTTCCGGCGCGTCACTCACACGAGCGGACTTGTGCCGTGAGGCCATTCGACTGGGGCGTCTGCTCGTGGAGCTCATTCCCGAGCCTGAGCCTGAAGGCTTGTTGGCGATGATGCTCCTGCATGATTCACGGCGCGCGGCGCGCGTGTCGGCGCTCGGTGACCTGTTGGTGCTCGACGAGCAGGACCGTTCGTTGTGGAACGACGATCAGATTCGAGAGGGCGTACAGCTGACGGAACGTGCGCTGCGGTCGGGCCGCTTCGGTCCGTATACGCTGCAGGCTGCGATTGCCGCCGTGCACGGAGAGGCGGCGCGTGCAGAGGATACTGATTGGCGGCAGATCACGGGCCTGTATGATGTATTGCTTCGCGCGCGGCCGTCGCCGGTGGTGGAGCTCAATCGCGCAGTGGCGATTGCAATGAGCGAGGGCGTTGAGCGAGGTCTCGTGCTGATCGACGACCTTCTCGCGCGCGGTGAACTGGACAACTATCAGCTCGCGCATTCGGCGAGGGCGGATCTGCTCCGGAGACTGGGTCGTCATGGCGACGCGGCGGCGGCGTATTCCGCAGCGCTGGCGTTGACGACGCAAGAACAAACGCGCCGATTCCTGCAGCGTCGGCTGGCTGAGGTCGAACGTGTGCGGTGAACGATAGTCGAAGATCGCCTACGTTCTAAGGCTGCGAAGGAGTCAACAACAAATCGACTCAGTGATGTGGTCCTAACGCACGAGCGGGCAGCGCATCGCTGACGGCGCCGCAGCAATCCGCGTGGATCCGCTCAATCCGCGCCAATCCGCGTTGGAGTTGTTCCACGCTGTTCTTACGACACCGTCGTCGAATCCGCGGTGAGCGAGGCACTGCACTGCCTGAACGCGGAGTGACGCGGATTTGGCGGATCGACGCGGATCCTCGGCGAGAGCTCGGCTGGTCGCACATCCGCGTACCGCGCGAATGATTGTGTGGCCGAGAGATGTCGGTGCTCTTCGCCGGTCCGAGTGTTGAACCTGCTTCTCGAGCGTGTCAATGCCCGCCACGGGATCGCACGCGCAGGAAGGTTTCAACACGAACGAACACGGGCAATCACGCGTGTCTGGCGTTCAACTCGAGCTGGCATCTCGTAAGCGTCCGCACAACGGAACGCCGCAGGTCCAAGAGCACCGATGCGAGCAACGCCACTCCCCCAACGCCCTACGCGAACCCTGCGGCAACACGCACCGTCGTAACGTGGGCCGCAACCGTATCATCGATACGACGCCCGTAGCCACCGCCAATCGTGATCGCCACCGGAATACCTACCTCACGGCATTGAGACAACACGTACGAATCGCGGCGCGCCAGACCGTCGAACGTCAGGGCCAACCGGCCAAGCGTATCACTTTCGTGCGGATCTGCCCCTGCGATGTAAAACACAATATCCGGCACCGCGAGCGCCAGTACGCCAGGCAACGTGTCCGCAAGGCGAGTGAGATACTCGTCGTCGCCCGTGCGATCCGCGAGCTCGATGTCGAGCGTGCCCGGCACTTTGTGAAATGGATAGTTTTTGCCGCCATGCATGCTGAACGTGAATACCGAATGGTCCGCGCCCAGAATCGCGTGCGTTCCGTTGCCCTGATGTACGTCGAGATCGACGACGGCCGCCCGCTGAATCAGGTGGTCGCGTTGTAACATCCGAATCGCAATCGCGATGTCGTTGTAGACGCAGAAGCCCTCGCCATGGTCGGCGAACGCGTGGTGTGTTCCACCCGCGAGATTCATCGCAACGCCGGCGCCAAGCGCGTGACGCGCCGCCGCGGCAGTGCCACCGACCGCGCGCCGCGAACGCTCCACCAGTTCGGGCGACCAGGGAAAACCAATGCGCCGCATCTCCGCCGGATCGAGCGCGCCGCCATTGAACTTTTCCACGTACTCCGCCGTATGCACCAACCGCAGGTCGTCGTCCGTGGCACCCGGCGGATCCAGCACGCGCTCGGGCGCGACAATGCCGTCGGCGATGACCTGATCGCGCAGCATTGCGTATTTCGACACCGGAAAACGATGGCCATACGGCAACGGAAAGGTGTAGCGGGCCGACGACCAGACGGTGAGCGGCATTGGCGAATGAGCGTACTCGTAAAGGGAGGCCGAATGCTAATGGCGGTCCCATGCCGCCATTAATACTTTGATGTACTCAACATGGACCATTCGCTCATCTTCGCCCGCCAATTCGCGCATCTGCTGTGGTTGTTGCTGCACGAACCTGGCAACATCAACGAGCAGAAGGCTGCGTTGCGCCTCCTCGTCAATACGACGAAGCTGGGACCGGTGAGCCTCGCACTGCGCGGCGACGACTTGCAGGCGAACTCCAATTCCGTTCCCGGCGGGCTCACCGGCGTGTCGGACGTGACACTGCAGATGACTCG
>JBDTXZ010000739.1:0-2700 GCA_040005935.1 bacterium
ATCCGCGCGTCGCCCCATGCCCTGGCGGCGTCCATCACCTGGAGCAGCGGCACTGCGCCTTCGCGGTACGCGCCAAGCGTAATGCGACGACCTTCATCCGCCCGAGTGAGAAAGCTCTGGTCGCCTCCACGCGAAAGTCGCGTTGTACTTTCGGTGAGGATTCGCGCAGCCTCGAGCGCGCCACTGACTTCTGCCGCGGCCATGCGTTCTCGATTCACGACTTCGTAGCCAGCCGCGTCGCGCTCGGCGGTCGCGCGACGTATCTCGCCGCGATTCGTGTCGAAGAGGGGAATAGGCAGCGCGAAGCCGGCGATCATCGACGTCGTGCCGGCCATCTGCTTGGTGCCGATCGTCGCGCCAAGCTGTCGAACGATCGACCGTTGCTCGGCAGCAATGCCAGCGGAGGCGGCATCGAGTCTTTCGCGGGCGGCTCGCACGTCTGGCCGCGCAGCCGACGCCGGTACGGCCTCGGCATACTCGAGGGCAGGAAGAACAAGGGGCGCGGAGTCGAGTGCTACACGCAGTGACGCACTGCGCGCGCGACCCGAACTGCCAAGGAAGGTCGAGAGTTCTGCGCGCGCTTGTGCGAGCTCTGCCTCCTGCATCGCCGCATCGGCAGTGGCGCGATCGCGTTCGAGTCCCGAGCGGATGAGATCTGCTTCGGAGGTTACACCCTCTGCGACGCGCGCACGATTGTAGATGACGACGGAGTCGAGCCACGCCGTAAGATCACGCGCCGTCGCAACGCTGACTTCTGCGAGTGCAACGCGGTAGTACGCGCGCGCCGCATCGAGCGCGATCCGTTGGCGCATTGACTGGACGTCGGCTTCTGCCGCGCGGATGTCCGCGTCAGCGCGCTGCGAGCGTGGGCCGCGCTGGAAGAGTGGCTCGAGTGGAATCATCACCATTGTCATTGCCTCGCGATCGACGCCTGCGATGGGACGTCCACCAGGAAATGGCGTGTCGTCTACCTGATAGCTCAGCGTCGGGTTGCCGAACGTGCCCGCTGTCACGCGCGAACCTCGTGCGGCTCTTACGCGCGACTCGGCGGCGCTCGTCATCGGGTGTCCGGCCTGCACGGAGTCGAGGAGGGAGCGGAGCGTCAGGACGCTCGGAGCGGGTGCTTGCTGCGCGACGAGACGGGATGGGCTGAAATGCAGGCACGAGAGCAGCAATGGGATCGCGAACGCGCCTGCGCGCGACGAATGCGCTTGAGTGGCGGTGCGATTGCAGTGGCGCTGGACAGACATGGTGCGCGACGATGGATGAGGGGTCGAGCCCGATAGCTGCGTCCTCACGTGTGAGTGAGTGCGCCGCTGGAATCCGTCGCGCTTGGCGACGGGCCTCGGGTTCAGGGTGTTACGGTTGTTTGATTCGAATCGAGCAGCCGTGCGAAGGCACGCGGCTCATGGGCACACGTCGCCTATCAGGCCAGGCGATTGGGCGGCGGGCGCAGCGCGGTTGGGTCAGCGCTCACGAGCGACGGGAGGTCGGCGTGCGCCGACTGCGGCAGTGGTGCGATCTGCTCCGCGACTGTCCAATACGAGACTGCCACGGCGTGGCATGAGCCGCAGGTGCAGTCGAAGCCTTGCTCGTGCTCGGCTGGCGCGCCGATGAAGCCGGTGTCCTGCGAATTCTTGTCGGCGGGAGATGCCATGCCTGGCATCGTTGCGCCTGAGCCAGCCGCGCAGGCCATTGGCGCGTTCTCGCCGCCGAGCATTGCGCTCAGAAGCGGTTCGAACCCTGAGCAGCCGGTGCACCAGATGGTGATCGCGGCGGTCAGCGTCCGGAGTACACGCACAAGGGTGGAAGCGCGAGTCAGCATGGCTGCCGGAAGGTAGCGCAGTCGTCCGTTCGGCGCATTGTGACTGAGGGTGCAGTGGAGTGGTTGTGCAAGTATCCCTTCGTATCGTGCGAGCTTTTTTGGCAGGCTCCCTATGTTCAGAGCGTTGCTCCTTGCGATCGTCTTCGTGTCGGCGTGCTCGAGCGCTTCGCCGCTCGAGGTGCAAGTCGTCGACGATGCGATCGTGACCACCAACGGACCGTTGCGCCTTACGGTGACCGACGCTCTCGCGCAGATGGGCGTGCTGTGGGCGCGCCCGACCGCGACCGCGTCGCAGTCCGCGGTGAGTGTCACGAACACGCGCTATGGAAGCACGTGCCTGTATGCGCTGACCGGGCACGCCGACGTTGGAACGAGCACGATCACGCTGGTGATCGCCTATTCGCAGCGCCTCACGAGTTGCACGAAGGAGCTGCGGTCATTGACGTATCGCGCTGACATCAGCGGTCTCGTGAAGGCGCCGTACGATCTCGTGGTGATTCACGATGAATCCGGCAAGAAGGACACGGTACTGACGCAGCACATCGTTGTGCCCTAGTGTGTCTTCTTGGATATGGTGGGCTACCAATGCAGAATTCTTGCGACCATCGCGCCGTGCCTTGGCGCTCGGCAGTGCGCAGGCTACGAGGTACGTTCTTACTGTACGCGCTTGCGATCGGCTGCGCGAGCACAACCGGCCCTGATGAGGCTGTAGCAAACGCGGCGATCCTCTATGGCCGCGTCCTGGATGCTAGCGGAGCGCCTGTCGTCGGAGCGAGCGTCACCATCCAGCATCACGCCTCGTATTGCGGATCCAGAATCGGTGAAGTGGAGTCTACTCTGACAAATAGCGCTGGGTTCTATCGCACATCCCTTAC
>JBDTXZ010000740.1:0-2698 GCA_040005935.1 bacterium
GCACGCCCTTGAAATGCGTCATGAAGCCGATCAGGGCGCTATCGCTCTTCGCGCTCACGATTCCACCACCCGCGCGGAAAGCGCCCGGACCGCGACCGTACGCAAAGTTGGAGTTCACGCCGTAGCTGTAACCTTTCACTTCGCGGATGTCGTGGTTGAGGCGAGACTGGAACATGCCGCCGAGCAAGTGGTTCATCACCTGTAAGGCGTAGTAGTCGGGCGTCGAACGCGTCGGGCCGGGCTCGCCAAGCACGAACACAGACTGCGCGGCCTTCGGCTTGTCGATCAGGTAGATCATCCTCGCCTTGGGTGCTGGAACGGGCCCATACGCGAATGTCGGCCGCTCACCACCGGCCGGCCACGCGGCCAGCGCCTTCTCGACCACCGCTCGCGCCGTCTTTGCATCGATGTCGCCCGTCACCGTAATCACCGCTCGGCCGGGCTTGAAGTAGGCGCTCGCGAACGACATGACGTCTGCTCGCGTAATGGCCTTCACCGTCTTCTCGGAGACGACGCGCCCATACGGATGGTCGTCGCCAAACACGACCTTCGAGAACACGTTGGCCGCAATCGAATTCGGTTGATCCCTGGCCTGCGTCAGCGCGACGACACTCCGGCCGAGGTTGCGCTCGAGTGCAGAATCCGGAAACGTCGAGTTGAGCAACATGTCGGCGAGGAGCGCCATCGCGGGCTCGAATTTGTCCTTGAGCGACGTGAAGCGGATGGTGCCGGACTCACTCGACACGCTGGCGAAAATCGACGTCCCAAGCAGCTGCTGCGCATCCGAGAGCTGGTCGGCCGTCTTGCTCCTTGTACCCTCGCTCAACATCTGCGCCGAAAGCGTCGCGACGCCGAGCTTGTCCGCCGGCTCGTAGTTGGCTGACCCGCCAACGAAGTCGATATTCAGCGCAACGAGCGGAAGATCATGCTTCTCAACGACGATGAGATCGGCGCCATTCGCGAGCTTGCTCTTGCTCCACCCTGGCACCGTGAGCGTGGGAGACTTGGCTACGACTGGCGCCTTGTTGCGATCGAGCTTCTGGGCGTGGAGCGGCGGCGCAACCGCGACGAACGCGATCACCGCCGTGAGCGCGACGCGCGCAGCCCGAGTCTGTGTGCGGGCGATCATTACTTGTCTCCCATGATGTAATGTCCGCCGTCAGGCGCGACGGTGACCTTCACGCTCTTCGCGGCCATCGATGCCTGGTCGGCCTTGCCGAGCGGAACGATGCTGAGCACGACGCGTCCGTTGCCGAGGTACTTGTTGGCGACGCGCTTGATGTCGTTGGCGGAGACGGCCTTGAGCTTTGCGTAATCGCGCTTGTAGCGGTTGGCATCGCCATGGAAGACGAGGCCGTCGAGCAGCACTTCGCCCTTGTTCAAATTGGATTGCAGTTGGGAGACGAACCCGAACTCGAGGCCAGCCGACGCCCGCGCGAGCTCGTCGCCCGTTGGTCCATCTTGTTTCAGTCGCGCGATGACTGAGTCGGTCGTTGCTTCAACCTCAGTGAGCGGGTGGCCCGGACGTGGCGTAATGCTGACACCGAACGTCCCGATGCTTTCTGCGCTCCGGTTGAATGCGCCCACCGTTGCTGCGCTCTGAAGATCGTACACGAGTGCCTTCGTCAGGCGTGCGGTGCGCGCTCCCGAGAGAACCTGGGCAAGGAATTGGAGCGCGTAAACGTCATCGTTGTCGTCGCCGACACTGGGCCAGGTGATGTATAGTCGCGGAACCTGAACGCGATCCTCGAACACCAGCCGTTTCTCTGCACTGAGCGTTGGGTTGGTCACCTTGGGACGCGTGATTGGCGCGCCCTTCTTGAGATCGCCGAAGTACGTCGTCACCCACGCCTTGGCTTGCGCTGGATCGAAGTCGCCGACAATCGCAATCGTGGCGTTCGACGGAGCGTAGTACTGCCGGAAAAACTCCTTCACGTCCTCGACACCCGCCTTCTGAAGGTCGGACAGATAGCCGACGACGGGCCAGGAATATGGATTCGATTCGGGAAAGACAGCGGTGGTAATGATTTCGAAGGCACGGCCGTACGGCTGGTTATCGGTGCCCTGACGACGCTCGTTCTGCACGATGTCGCGCTGCGCCTTGAACTTTGCCTCATCGAGACTGTCGAGCAGGAAGCCCATGCGGTCGGACTCCAGCCACAGCGCACTTTCGAGATAGTTCGCGGGAACCATCTCGTAGTAGTTGGTGCGATCGTTGCTCGTCGAACCGTTGTTCGATCCGCCCACGCCTTCGGTGAGCCGGTCGTGCTTGCCGTACGGCACATGACCAGATCCCGTGAACATCACGTGCTCGAACATGTGCGCGAACCCGGTGCGGCCCGGCACTTCGTTCTTTGATCCGACGTGATACCACACGTCCACCGCGACCTGCGGAACGGTGTGATCAGGCGAGAGGATGACCTCGAGCCCATTCGGAAGGGTCATTCGCTCGAACGGAATGTTGACACCACCACCGCGAGACTGCCCGAACGCGGGCGTGCTGGCGGCGAGGACGATGAGCGTCGCAAGGTGAAGCGTTCGACGTGTGCGCATGAATGACCGGTGGTGGGCGGGAACGGCAGGTCTGGAAGGCTACACAAACTGGCGGCATTTGTCGCGAGAGACAACAATAGTTGGACGCTTCAAACGCCGTACGGGTTTCCTGCCTTGCCGACTCGTGGATTCGTCGCTAATTCGA
>JBDTXZ010000741.1:0-2693 GCA_040005935.1 bacterium
GGACGTCGAGCGCAAACCTCAGCATCTCCTTCAATCCAATGAAGGTGAAGATGCCACAGCGCACGACGCTGAGCTTCTCGGTGAGCAACCCGCTGGGCGCGGCGGACATCATCGCGCATGGCGAGAACAACCTGCATGGCTGGGGTCAATTCCAGTTCAGTGATCCCACGCTGATGTATGTGCGTGGTTTTGACCCGAGCACGAATCGCTACAAGTACGAAGTCAATCCGCGATTCGGCAGCACGAATCCGCAGTTCCAGACATTCCGCGCTCCGGTCACGCTCACGATGCAGCTTCGTGTGGACGTTGGGCCGTCGCGCGAACGGCAGCAGCTCACGCAGCAACTCGATCGCGGTCGTACGCGCGACGGGCAGAAGGTGCCCGAAGGTTTGCTCAAGGCCATTTATGGTTCGGGTGGCGTGTTGAACCCAATGGCGCAGATCCTTCGCCAGGCGGATACGCTCGAGCTTACCGGCCCGCAGGCGGACAGCATCGCCAGCATGAACCGGACGTACACCATTCGTCTCGACAGCATCTGGACGCCAGTGTCGAAGTACCTCGCGGCGCTTCCGAACGAGTACGACCAGTCCGAAGCCTATCACACATACAAATCGGCGCGCGAAGCGTCAGTGGACCTGCTCGTCGCATTGGCGCCGAAGATCAACGGGCTGCTGACGGCGGAGCAAAAGCGGAGGTTGCCGGCGCTGGTGGCGAGCCATCTCGATGGTCGCTACCTGGCAGGCATTCGCAGCGGCACGGCCGGCAATACGGGCGGGGGCGTGTTCATGAGTGGCTTCATGGGCGGTTTTGGCGGTGGCGGTGGCGGTGGTGGCCAGCGCATTGAAATCCGCGGACCGTGAGGTTTACTCTCATCCCGCGCGCGGAGCGCGCGTCGGGATCCAGGGTGCCAGCGCGATGTAGCCTACGTGGTCAGGATAGGAGATCCCGGGACGAGCGTTGCTCGTGCGGGATGACAGATCAAGTGTGATGCAGTGAACTTGTACTCTTTGGAGCCCACCATGATTCAGTCGATTACCAGGAGCGCTCGACGCGCGCTCATTCTATCCATCGCTGTCGTTGGCCTTGCCGGCGCGCAGACCGCTGTTGCGCCAAAAATCCCAATTCGGCAGCTACCCGCCGCGAGCGCGACGAGTACGGATTCCATCGGATCGGTTGCAGCCGTTCGGCAGCTACCAAACGGCAACCTGTTGGTGAACGACCAGGCTCGTCGTCGCGTCGTGCTCATGGATCCCAACATGAAGGTGATCGGCCTCGTCGCCGATTCCACGAGCAACACCAACAACGCGTATGGTGTGCGTCCTGGTGGACTGATCGCCTATCGCGGCGACTCGACGCTGTTCATCGAGCCTGCTGGTCTCTCGATGCTCGTCATCGATCCCGCGGGCAAGATCATCCGCACAATGGCAGCGCCTCGCGCCAACGACGTTCAGTTCCTCGTCGGCGGACCGCTTGGCAATCCGGGCTTCGATTCGCGGGGCCGCCTTGTGTACCGCACGATGGATTTCGGAATGCGCGGCATGCGTCCGCCGCAGCCTGGCCAGCCGTTCGTGATGCCCACTCCGCCGGACAGCTCGGCGCTCGTGCGCTTCGACCTCGCTACGCGCAAGCTGGACACCGTCGGCTTTTTCAAGATTCCGAAGATCAACATGACGATGTCGCAGGATGCAAACGGCGGCATGCGCATGTCGTCGACCATCAATCCGCTGCCGGTTGTCGACGATTGGGCCGTGATGAGCGATGGCACCGTGGCCTTTGTGCGTGGCAGCGACTATCACGTCGACTTCATTGACGCGACGGGTGTAAAGACGCCCGCGGAAAAGATTCCGTACGATTGGCAGCGCATGAGTGACGACGACAAGTCGCGCTTCCTTGACTCCGCGAAGGTGGCCATCGAGAAGGTGAGGGCGGCTGCGGCGTCGGGCACCCCGGGCGCAGCGCAGGCGGGCATCGAGTCCGTTCTGGGTGGTGGCGGCGGCGGGGGCGCACAAATGATGGTGTTCTCTCGCGGCGGTGACGGTCCGGCTCCGCCGCAGCGCGGCGCGGCGCCTGCCGGAGGTGCACAGGGCACTGCTCGGGTCGAAGCAGGTGGTCCCGGAGGCTTCCAGATGCCCGCGGTGAACATGGTGCCGGCGTCGGAGCTTTCCGACTACAAGCCAGTGTTTGGAACTGGCTCGGTAAAGGCGGACATGGACGGACGCCTGTGGGTGCGTACGATTCCTACGAAGCCGACCCCCGGCGGCGCGATTTACGACGTGATCGACAAGAGCGGCAAGCTCGTGGATCGAATACAGGTGCCGGCTGCCACCACGATCGCCGGATTCGGCAAGGGCGGCGTGGTTTACCTTGGGCTTCGGGACGCGACAGGCATTCACCTGCAGCGCATCGTGTCGAAGTAAGGCATAGCAAACGGCAAAGCGGGCGCGACACTGGTTTGGTGTCGCGCCCGCTCTTTTTTCCTACCTCGGCGAGCTAGTTCGCGTCGCCCGCCGCGCGCTTTGATAGCACAGGTAAGTCTGCATGCTCGGAGCGCGGCGAGAACTCGTATCCTGAGCCTCGCGAAAAGCGAATCGCTACCTGCGCACTCGCCGCGAGCTTCTTTCGCACGTAGCTCACATAGACCTGCACGAGCGTGCGGCGATCGCTCAGCTTCTGGTCGCCCCAGACGAAGTCGG
>JBDTXZ010000742.1:0-2678 GCA_040005935.1 bacterium
ACAGTTCTTCGGCGTCGCAGCACAAACGATGCGTCGCATTCTCGTTGACTATGCTCGCGGCCAGCACGCCATAAAACGCGGTGGTGGCCTGCAGCAAATCACCTTGAGCGACGTCAATCAGCCACTCGCCAACACGGACGACAGCGTTGACGTCCTCGCACTACACGACGCGCTCGATCGGCTCGCCGCATTCGACCCCGATCAGGCGCGCCTGGTCGAGCTCCGCTACTTCGGCGGATTGAACATCGACGACACCGCGGAGACGCTTGGCGTCTCCCCCGCGACCGTGAAGCGCGAGTGGGCCATCGCGCGCGCGTGGCTCCGCCGAGAACTCTCGGCGACGTGACGCCGGAGTGGTGGCAACTGATCAAGGGTATTGTCGCCACCGCGATGGACACAACAGGCGACGAACGTAATGCGTACGTCGAGGTCGCATGCGGTAGCGACGCACCGCTTCTGGCCGAAGTGCAGTCGCTACTCGCCGCTGCGGAGAACGCTGACAGCCTCCCGGTCGCTCGTGCCGCCATCGCGGCAACGGCCGAGCAATCGATCCTCGAGGCGGCCTTGGGCCAGCAGTACGAGATTGTTCGGCAACTTGGCCGCGGCGGAATGGGCGCGGTGTATCTCGCTCGTGAGCGCGCGCTCGAGCGGTTCGTCGCAATCAAGGTGCTCCGTCCAGAGCTGGCTGACGCGCACGAAGCACGTGAGCGGTTTCGGCGCGAAGCACGAATTGCGGCGCAGCTCTCGCACCCGGGCATTCTTCCCCTTCACACGTTCGGCGAAGTCGCTGGCCTCTGGTATTTCGTCATGGGATACGTGCGCGGTGTGACGCTTGCCGAGCGCCTTCGCGCCGAAGGGCGATTGCCGAGTGGGGATGCGCTGCGCATTCTCGGCGAGCTTGCAGATGCGCTCGAGTGCGCGCACCGCAACGGCATTATCCATCGTGACATCAAGCCAGCCAACATCCTGCTCGACGAAGAATCCGGACATGCGATTCTCGCGGACTTCGGCGTGTCGAAGATTCAAGGCGGCGGCGATAGCCTGACAGCGAC
This sequence comes from bacterium, assembly GCA_040005935.1. Taxonomy (GTDB): domain Bacteria; phylum Gemmatimonadota; class Gemmatimonadetes; order Gemmatimonadales; family Gemmatimonadaceae; genus AG11. The sequence continues at coordinate 1,053 of JBDTXZ010000742.1, forward strand.
CGGCATGGTGATTGGCACGCCGAGCTTCATGTCACCTGAGCAGGCACTCGGCGCGCCAGACGTCGACGAGCGGAGCGACATCTACTCACTCGGCGCCGTGGCGTATGCGATGCTTGCTGGTCGCGAGCCGTTTGCGGGAGTTCACGCAGGCAGCCTGGTCCAGTGGCGCGCGTCGCATGATGCCGAGCCGCTAGTGAGCGTCGCGCCATCGGTGTCGAAAGAGATTGCTGCGGTGGTTGCGCGAAGCATGGCCCGTGCACGCGAGGCGCGATGGCCGGATGCGCGAGCATTTGCAGACGCGCTCGCTCGTGCCGACGTGAATGCCAAGGTGCAGCTGCCGGAATCACTGCGCGATGTTCCGACATTTGGTCCGTATGCGTTGTTGTGGGTGCTCGCGTGGACGCTGCTCGCCGTGCGGAAGTTCAGCTCGCCGGGGGATCGCGCGCTCTTGTTGTTGATCGCGCTGCTGGTTCCTGTGGGTTTCGTGCTGCACATACGGAATGTCGGCCGGCATGGGCTGAGCGCACTGGAACTGGCACGTCTCGCGTTCTGGCCGCCGGAATGGTGGGGGATGTGGTGGCCGCGCGCGCTCAGGCGCCCGACAGATTTGTGGCCACGACTACCACTGCCGGCACGCGCGGTGCGCGTGGTGCTGAGCGTGTTCTTTGTTGCGCTGCCGTTCATGATTCTCATGCGTCAGCGATTTGCGGCGGAGCTGGCGCAAGCCAGTGGCAGCGGCGAGCCGGCATGGTTCGTCGCGATGGAGACGGCGCTCGTGCTCGGTGCAGCGGCGGCCGTGGCGGGATCGATCGTGTGGAGCATGCGTCGTGCGCTGACATGGGGCGAGTCGATGCGCGTGCTCTTTGGCGCAACAACGCCGTCGCCGGGATGGAGCGAGCCGCATATAGCCCGGCTGCTGACGCCGGTGTCAGGCGTGCGTCCACCCGAGCGCGACTCGGTATCGGATCATCGTCGCGCGATAGAGGAAATCGCTCAGGCGCTGCCAGCGTCTGTGCGCGCGACCGGTGCGGAGGCGCTCGTTGTCGTGCGGCGATTGGCCGTCGCCATCGAGCACTGTGACTCGGAAATTGCGTCGCTTTCGCAGGTGGCAAGTGTGACGGAGCTGGATCGGCTGACCGCGCATCTTGCCGCCATTGCATCAGAACCGGGGCAGGGCAGCGTTGAGCAACGCGAGCTTGCCAGGTTGGTGCAGCGGCAGTTGGAGATTGTCCGTCAGATGCGCGATCGATGCGAAGCGGTGTCGCAGCGTCGAGCACGGATGTTCAACCTGTTGCGCGGTGTGTGGACGCAATTATCCGATCTGCGCGACGCGGAGTCTGGGGTCGATCGGTTGCGGGAGTTGCTCGCGGAAATCGCCGGAGAACGTGAGCTGGCGCATTTGTCGTCCTGAGCCGAAGGCGAAGGACCTGCACGTGCTGTTGCAGGGAAATTTGTCGTCCTGAGCCGAAGGCGAAGGACCTGCACGTGCTGTTGCGCGGGAGGTGCAGGTCCTTCGACGCGCTTCGCTTGCTCACGACGACAAACCGCACTTCGCTGCACTCTCCACGGCCGATAGGTTGTTGGAATGCCTCGCTCCAACGCCACCCCAGAAGGAGTCGTCAGCAT
>JBDTXZ010000743.1:0-2677 GCA_040005935.1 bacterium
GTCGATTCTTCGGATCCTCGGCGACAAGAAGCTCATCTCCTACAAGGAAGACGGTCCGCGCTACGTCTACTTTCCAGCGCAGGACACCGAAGAGGCGCGCGACGATGTACTCGCACACGTGGTGCGGACGTACTTCGCCGGATCGCCCGAGCAGGCCGTTACCGCATTGCTTCGTATGTCCGACGTCGACATGAAGGACGACGACATCACCCGCCTGCGCGAGACCATCCGCCGCGCGCGTCAGAGCGGGAGATAGCACCATGGCCGCAACACTCCTGAGCGGATTCGGCGCACTGCCGGGCTGGAACGTGTCGCTCCTGCTGCTCCTCGCGAAGGCAACGATCATCCTCATTGCCGCGCTGTGCATCACGCTCGCCATGACGCGAGCATCCGCCACTGCACGGCATTTGGTCTGGCTCGTCACGCTGGGCACGCTGCTGCTCGTTCCCGCGCTCACTGCCTGGGCACCACTGCGACTGGCCATTCTGCCGGCCAATCAGGCAACCGCGCCTGCCAAGCATGAGACCTCAGCGCTAACGACGAGTGATGCTTTGGGAAGCGGCGCCCCCGAAGGCAGTCTTCGCGCTGGGTCAGTCCCCGGCAACACAGCTGTGATCGACGCAAAGGCGCCAATCGGTGCGAGTGAACCGCTCGGCTTCATCTCCAGGATGAGTGGTGTCTCGCTGGTGTTCGCCATTTGGGGCGCCGTCGTGCTGGCCATTGCGCTCACGCTCGCGTGGGCTGGTCTTTCTGTAAGACGCATTGTCCACAATGCTCGGCCATTGGAGTCGAACGACTGGTTGACGCCGCTGTTCGAAATCGCCGACCGCATTGGCCTCGAGGAGGCACCGCGCCTGCTCCAAAGCAGCGAAGCGAAGATGCCATTTGCGTGTGGCATTCTAAAACCGACGATCGTACTTCCACTGGAGTCGGAGAGCTGGACGCTCGATCGTCGTCGCGCGGTGCTGCTCCACGAGCTGGCGCATGTGCGTCGTCACGATCTGCTCGGACACACGCTCGGTCGGCTAGTCTGCGCCGTGTACTGGTTCCATCCACTCGTGTGGACCGCGGCAAAGCGCCTGCGCTCCGAGAGTGAGCGCGCCTGCGACGATCTCGCACTCGCATGCGGAACACGCGCGACGGATTACGCCGAACACCTGTTGGATATCGTCACCTCCGTGCGTGGCGACTCTACCCCCTTAGTGGCGCTCGCGATGGCGCGGCGCAAGGAGTTTGAAGGACGTATGCTCGCCATACTCGATCCAGACCTGCGGCATTCGACGCCGAGTCGGCGTCAGTCAGCCGCGTTGATTGCGTCGCTCGCGCTGATCTCGCTGACCGTCGGCGCGATTGCTCCGGTCGCGCGCACTGCTGATGCAGCAGTCGTGGCCGAAACGTCGCACTCAGCTGCCGGACCCAGCCCGGCACCTGCGCCCGCCGCGACGCCGGCACCAACGCCGGCACCAATGGCGGTGCTGCGCGATACGCCGATTGCCGCGCCGATGCGCTCGCAGGCGTATCCGGATTCCGGCGTCCCTGGCGTAACGTCAAAGAGCATTTCGTTTTCAAAATCCACAATGAAAATGACGTCGACCACCCAGTCGACGACACGATCGCCAATCTCGACGGAGGTAAGCCACGTCATCGCCGCGAATGACAACATGAACGCGGAGATCACTGCTCTTGCGGACGCCAGCGTGAGTCTTGGAGCAAAGGTTGGAGTGAGCGCCGCGGCAGCCGCGCTTAAGTCCCTCGGGATTGATGTCGATCTCAAAGGCACCAAGGGCGACAAAGGCGACAAGGGAGCGAAGGGCAGCAAGCAATCCGACGATAGGCCCGCTTTGCTCGCGAAGGTTCTAAAGACGGACACGAGCGCTTCGATTCGTCGAGTTGCCGCGTGGGCGCTTCATGAGCACGCGGAACTACCAGTGGCTACTGAAGCCCTGGTGGGTGCGTTGCGTCGTGATGCAGACTGGAAGGTGCGAGAAATGTCGGCGTGGGCGCTGTCGGATGGCGGTCGTGGTTCGTCCGACGTACTGAACGCGCTCACGACAGCACTCAAGAGCGACGCGGATGAACGCGTGCGTGCTACGGCCGCGTGGGCGCTCGGCGATCTCGGAGACCGGTCATCGGCGGATGCATTGGCCGGCGCACTTTCGGATGCGTCGCCCAGCGTCCGGCAGAGGGCCGCATGGGCACTGGGCAATATCGATCCAAGGACGGCGCCTAAAGCGCTCGTGGCGTTGCTTGGCGACAAGGATCCTCACGTCCGCACAGTCGCGTCCTGGGCGCTCTACAACATTTCGGATCCGGCGACCGCCCCGGCTATCGAGGCTGCCCTCAAGGTGGAGAAGGATCAGGAGGTACAGCTCGCAATGATTCGTGCCATTGGGTCACTCGGCGAACGGTCGGTGGACGCAATTCGTGGATTGCTCGAGTCACCTGACCAGCGTGTTAGATCGATGGCGGTGCATGCGCTGGCCGGTGGGCATGCGTCTGGACCATGGCCGTGGCCGTGGCCGCAGCCACGTCCGTTCCCCTGATCCTGTCATCCTGAGTGAGCGAAGCGAGTCGAAGGATCTGATTGTTTTGGCGTGCAGATCCCTCGACTTCGCTCGGGATGCCACACAGCAGTGCTGAAATTTCACCCTTACGCCCGCGGATTCTGCAATGGGCA
>JBDTXZ010000744.1:0-2672 GCA_040005935.1 bacterium
GCGATGAATGCGTTTGCCCGGGGTCTGGCCGTCCATCAAACCCTCGAACAGGACGTAGTACCCCCAAACCACGACGAATTGCGCGAGCAGGAGCACGGCGAGCCCCCAACTCGCGCCCCACTCAAAGCGCAGCGCGGACGCGCCGCCGCCGAGCATCACGACGGCGACGAACACGGCGAAGAGCGTCCCCATGCAGATGAAAAGATCCGTGATGGCAGCGAGCACGCGCGACCCTACGCCAGCGAGCGAGTAGGTCAGCACGACCATCTCGGGTGTCTCGACGTCGACGGTCTGTTCGAATGGGCGCGCGGTCACGGCTGCAAGTTAGCCATTTGTCATCCCGAGCAAGCGACGCGCATCACTTCTGCACCCCGATGAGGCGACCACTAACTTTTGCCGATGCGTCTCCTCCTGCAACGAGTGTCTCGCGCCGAAGTGCGCGTTGGCGAGCGGATCACCGGTCGCATTGGTCGCGGCTATTTGTTGCTCGTCGGCTTTACTCCGGGCGACACCAACAACGCCATCGTCTGGATGGCCGACAAGGTGACCGGCCTTCGATTGTTCGCCGATGCGGACGACAAGATGAATCTCGCGCTCGCGGATGTTGGTGGCGCACTGCTCGTCGTATCGCAGTTCACGCTCTATGGCGACGCAGCGAAAGGCAGGCGGCCCAGCTTCATCGACGCGGCGCGACCGGAAGTGGCGATACCACTTTACGAGCGGTTCATTGCATTACTCCGCGAGCGCGGCACGGTGGTCGAAACCGGTGAGTTTGGCGCGATGATGGATGTCGAGCTGGTGAACGACGGACCCGTAACACTCTGGCTGGAAAAATGATGTCACCACGCGTCATCCTCGCCTCGCAGTCGCCACGCCGCCGCGAGCTCCTCACCCTGGTCGGCATCGCACACGAAGTACGCCCGGCGGACATCGACGAAGCCTACCTCGCGGGCGAAGCACCCAGAGCGCATTGCGAACGACTCGCGCGCGAGAAGGCGGCCGTTGTCGCGCTGGAATCGCCGGACGCACTCATCATTGGCAGCGACACCATCGTCGTTGTGGATGGAGACGTACTCGGTAAACCGCGCAACGAGATGGAAGCGGCGGCGATGCTCTCCCGATTATCGGGACGGACGCACACTGTGCTGACCGCCGTCGCGGTCGTATGGCGCGGCGTCGAGCGCGCGGCGGTTGAGGAGGTGGAGGTCACCTTTCATCCGATTACACCGCCCGACATCGTCGCGTATATCGCCACGCGCGAGCCCATGGACAAGGCCGGCGCGTACGGCATCCAGGGCTTTGGTGCGACGATCGTATCTCGCGTCGACGGCGATTACTTCGCGGTGATGGGCCTGCCGCTGCAACGCCTGGTGCGTGTGATGGCCGAGCTTGGCGTTCGCTATCGATTTGGCTCGCTGAGCGCTGACGCGTAAGTCGCGCGCCAGTATTCAACCTTGTCGAGGACGTCGCGCACGCTGATGCGCGACATGCGGCCGGGCCGATTCTCCATCGAGAGCGGGTAGTCTTCGCCCGCGTCGCCATATGCGTCGATGAGCAGGTCGTGAAAGCGGCGATACGGACCGACACGCTTTGGGTTGGTATAGCCCATGAGGGAAATCACTGGCCGATTGAGCGCAACGGTCATGTGCAGCGGTCCGGTGTCTGGCGACAGCACAAGCGCAGCGCCGTCGAGAATGCCGACGAGATTGCGGAGCCCACTTCCCAAGGCGGAGACGACGGGCACGTTCGCCAGGTCGAGGATGATGCGCTCGGCTTCGATCTCGCGTGGCGAACGACCGCCTACAAGCAACGGCTGCAAGCCGAAGTCGTGCCAGAGCGCATTGGTGACTTCCGCCCACCGCTCCGGCATCCAGTCCTTCTCGGCCTTGCTCGTCGCGACGACGATTGGCGCGACCGGCCGGTCGAACTTGGCGAAAAACTCACGCTGCCAGGCGCGTTCATGCTCCCACGGTCCAAGGTCCCACGTAACGGGTTCGTGCGGAACGCCGAGGGCTTCGAGAAATTCGAAGTACTGGTCCTGCACGTGTTGCCCTTCCCGCGCGGGAAGCCGTTTGGTCGTGAAGAGCCAGTTGAGATCTCGTGCGCGCGCCCGATCGAATCCAAGTTTCACGGGCGCATGCGTAAACGACGTGACGATGCCGGCCTTGAAATACACCTGCAGTGCGAGCACGATATCGAACTGTTTGCGCGCAAGTGCGCCCCGCACGGCGGGGTACGCACGCCAACCGCGAGACCGGTCGAACTCGACGATGTCGTCCACCGCCCAATGCCCGCGCACGAGTGTCGCGGCACCGGGTTGAAGCACCCACGTCACCCGCACGTCGGGTGAATGGCGCTTGAGCGCGGTGAGCAGCGGCAGCACGTGGACCGCGTCGCCGACGGCTGACATCATCACGATGCCGACGCTGCGGAGAGGTTGCTGAATCATGGCAGAAAGCTAAGCGGGCGAGGGCTTGCGATAGGCCGCCAGCGCGGTACCGGAAATGCGCACGAGCGGCAGCCGTCCGGCGAGCTCATTCAGTGCACGGTATACACCAGGTGAGTGCTGTGGCCCGGCGTAATCATGCCACAGCACGAGACCACCAGGACGCACCAGTTCGAGCGCCTTTACGCTATCACTCACGACGTACGAATATGCGTGCGATCCGTCG
>JBDTXZ010000745.1:0-2671 GCA_040005935.1 bacterium
TCCGTTGCGCCGAGGCGCCATCGGAGCCTCCGGTCCAAACTCACTGGGCATTCCGCGCCCTCGGCCCATGCCCATTCGGCGGCCCGTCGCTCGGCCACCAGCGCCTTGCCGAGCCATCATCTCCCAACCCATGGCCTGCTGGTCCGGGGTGAGAATGGCAATCGCATCGCGGAGCTCCGCGTGGTTCTGGTCGCGCATCTTCGTGGCGAATGCGCGAACCTCTGTCGGTGGCGTGTGCGGTGCGCCGGTGGCAGGCGCCGGCGCGGCGGCGCGCTTTGCCCGCATGGAGTCCATGCTCGCCATCATGGTCGTGCGCCGATCAGCCGTGCGACGCGAAATCGCAGCGAGACGTGTGACCTGCTGGTCCGTCAGCTTGAAGTCGCCCGTGTGCGCGAGGAGCATACTCGCGACGTCCATCATCGGAGCGCCCATGGGCGGGCGCCCCATTCTGGCGCCGGCAGCTGGAACTCCCGCCTCACCGTTCGGCGGCGCCATCGCCCTGCCCCTCGGCTGGGCGTACGCGGTGGAGGCAAGCGCAAGCACGCCCGCCAATGCGACTACTGTGCTCGATCGCTTCATGCTCGTCCCTGGTGAACGGTGGTCGGCTCGCAATGCTCCTGCCTGAGATACACCGCCATCGTCCGTTCAGTTGGTTTGAAACGACAGCATTGGACTTGCTGCTATCGGGCGCTCGCTCAGACTCGCCGCCCCTCATACCGCTGCATGTCATCATCGTTGTTGCCTGACATGAACAGCACGCGAAACTCCGGACGAAGCGTCGCCAGGTGCTCGCCTACGCCGTGCGCGCCTCGAGCACCGAACAACCGGCGGCCTTGAGGATGTGTCGTGCGATTTCGCGCAGCGCGACATCATCCTCGAGGCTGCACGTTGAGCGCGATCTATTTCTTTTTCGCCTTGGCAGAGCCCCGCTCTCTGTAGACCATGTTCTGCCCCGCGTACCCGAACTCGAGCCCAGAGCTCTTTTCGACCAACTTGATTGCCTGCATGCCCGAATCGAGCGACGCACGCATCGTGACCTTCCGATCGAGCAGTGAAAGGTTGGGCACCCTGATTTCGTAGCCATACCAGCGTTTCATCAACGCGAGCGTCTCTCGCAACGACCGGTTCTCGACAGCAAGCGTTCCGCTCTTCCATCCCGCCGCCTCGTCGCGTTCCGCCGCGCTCGCGACGTGCGATGTGCCATCGTCGCGCGCGACGAGGCCGGCTCCTGCCGGCACCGATTGCAGGGAGTCGCCGAGCCGCACCTGCACCGACCCTTCCCACACCACCACCGTCAACGTCGAGTCGGCCGGATAGGCGCTCACAGTGAACGACGTTCCTGTCGCGACGACGACACCATTTCGCGCATACACCTCGAACGGTTTCGCGAGTCCGGGCGCGACATCGAAGGTGGCAGCACCCTCGATCTTGACGCCGCGCAGCAGGGCGGAGTATTCCGCCGGGATCATCAGCTTGGACTCGGGCGCCAGGTGCGCCGCACTGCCGTCATTCAGGGTGACCGTTCCCGCCTTGCCTGCGGGCGTTGTGATGGGACGCGCGTCTTGCGAATTGACGGCCTTCGCCAGCTTGCCCTTTGCCGCCATGCGATCCATCGCTGCCATGCCCACAATGACCGCCACGATGACGACGGCACCCGCCACGAGCGCAAGCCAGATCGACTTTGATTTTCCAACGGCGCCAATGTGCCCCGCTGCGTCGTGCCGAGATGCGGCCGCCACGGCAGCCATGGCGCCCGGACTGTGCGCCTCCCCGTGCAGCGCGTGCTGAATGTGCTCCCACGATTGTTCAGGCGTCGTTTCCGCCGCGCTGTGCGCTTCGTGCGGCGCCGCACCACCGAACCGGTGCGCTGCCGCTCGACGGCTCAGCGCACGGGCGGCGGCATGATGCACATCAGCCACGAGGAATTGATGCAATTCCTCGGGGGTCTTCAGCTTGGCTCGAGCATCCCACGCTCGGACAAAGGCGCCTTCGACGACCTTTGTTGCCAACGAGACAGCCGAATCGCCAAGATCGGCACGGGCCTCCACGCTGAGCGTGGAGTATTCGTCGAGAAAAGCACGTTTTAGAGCATCCTCGTCCTGAAGCGCGGTGGGCTGCGCGGAGAGGGAGGACAGCGCGGTGTCATCGCGCGGGGGAAGCGACATCGACATGGTAGTCTCCAGTCGTGAAATTGGTTCGACTGAAACGCACACGCGAGCAGTTGCTTGCGCCTCGACTATACGCCAACGAACTCAGAGGCGCTAGTCGGGCCTACCCCGGTAGACTGCGATTAGGACACCACGAGCGTGTCCGCCGTTGCGTCGAACACAACGCTGCGCGATGCGAGTGCGCGCGAGGCGGGTCCGTTCTTCACCGCGCCGGTGCTGCTGAACCGGGCGCCATGATTCGGACAGCCGAAAATCTGGCCCTGGTTGTTCACCATGGTGCCTTGATGCTTTCAGGCCATGCCGAGCGCGATGAAGGAGCTCGCACACTCCGCGCTTGAACCGCCTGTCATTCGCTTACACCGGAATGAATGCCGACGTCCACTGCGGCAGGTTCAGGTCCTGCTGATAGAGAGTATCAACATCGACGACGAGCGTCTGACCGTCCTTGCGAAGGGCAAGACGATCCATGTCGCGGGTCGCGCGACCGTCGATGAACGTACCGT
>JBDTXZ010000746.1:0-2669 GCA_040005935.1 bacterium
GGGCGTAGGTCATGCTGGGCAAAATGCTCGGATTCATCGGTGCAACGGCGGGCGGAGCACTGGGATGGTGGGCGGGCAGCTTCGCTGGATTCATGACCGCCTTCTTCGTCTCGATGATCGGCACTGGCTTCGGTATCTACGCCGGCAAGCGACTGGCCGATCGCTTCGACATCTGAGGAGATACGCAATTGCGAACACTACTCTCCGCCGCACTGCTACTCGGATCCGTTGCGCCGCTCGCGCAGGCGCAAAAGTGGAAGGACATCGGCATCACGTCGAGTGGCAACGTCGTATCGATCGATCCCAAGAGCGTGAAGCGAACGGGCGATCTTGTTTCCGCAACAGTGCGCGTCGTCTTCAAGCCACCGGTCAAGGCATCGCGTGGAACATGGGCGAGCTCGCGAATCACTGCAGACTTCGATTGCAAGACGCGCTATCTCGCGTCGAAGGGGTCGACGTACTACTCGGACGAGAAGGGCACGAAAGTCGTCGAGCGCTCAGTGATCAAGATGCCTGGATTCGGACCCGGGCTCTCAGGCTCACTCGGTGGTATCGCGGTGGATTACCTCTGCGGCCCGAAGAAGTAACCGAGTAGCTCAGCGCTTTTTCGCCAGAATCGTCTCGCGGCACGTTGCCGCGCCGCAATGGCAGGGAAATCGGCGCTTCGCCGCCGGAGAGTGCCGCTCGTCCAGAATGTACGCATAGTCGTACGCCAGTTCTTCGCCCACGGCGATGTCGCGAATCGTGTCGATCCAGATGCGATTGTCGTCGATGACCGCGTCACAGTTCGGATCGCACGAGTGGTTGATGAAGCGCGCCGAATTGCCTTCGAATGCGGCATCGATGACGACATCGTCGTCAATGGCGAAGAGAAAGGTGTGGTGCCGCTCACCGGCCACGTCGGGGTATCGCGCGTCGGCTTCGTCAGGCGTGAGTCGCTGCCCAGCATACTCGATGAGCCGAACGCCTGCTGGAATGGCGCGCGTGGCAAACGCACCGAGGCCTTGCATCGGTGATTCGCGAATCTCGAAGGGTAGGGCTGTTGGCTCGATCGGCATCGACGAAAGATATGACCTCAGTCGCTGTCGGACTTGCCGACGCCTTGCAATACATAACTAATCGCGCTAATATCTGTACTCCACCAGCAGGCAGCATCCAATGACGACGCCAAAAAAAACGCTCCGCGTTTCAGAGCCGGCGCTCGCGCGGAAGAACATGGACATCGATACGCGCAAGCTCGCCGCGGCACGCGAATATCTCGGCGCACGCTCTGATACCGAGACGGTGGACCTCGCGCTCGATGACATCGTGTTTTACGGCGAGGTGAGCGGTGCGCTTGATCGCTTGGCTGTCCTCGGGGGGCTTGATGATATCTATGCGCTGCCGAAGGCGAAGCCGCGTCGCGCGCGCAAGAGTTAGCGCGCTCGACGCGTGCCCGACGTCTACGCAATCGATTCCTGTGTGTACATCCCTGCGTTGCGCAACGCGGATGCGCTCGCCGCTCTAAAACAGTTCCTGAGGGTTGGGCGCAGTCGCGTCGTGATCGCTGGGGTCGTGGCGATGGAGCTCCGCGCAGGCGCACCAACCCCGGACCACGTCAATGCCGTAGAAGCCTTGCTCACGCCCTACGCACTCCGCAATCGCGCCTTCGGGGCGTCCCACGCGGCGCACAAGGAAGCGGGCAGAGTTCTGTCGGCGCTCGTTGCGCGCGAGCGAATCGTGTTGGCACAAGCGTCGCGCTCGCTTACTGCAGACGTTCTTTTGGCCACAAGCTGTCGCGAGCGCGATGTCGTGCTGATCACGAACAACAATCGCGACTTCAGCGCGATTCAACGACATTTGCGCGGATTTCGCTTTATTCCGCCGTGGCCAACCGGGCCGTCAGTCCTGCGATGACCGCCCAGGGGGCTCGAAAGGTTATCTTTCAGGGATGACACCGAAGACCGCTACTACCACGAGCTCCGAACAGACCGCCGGTTTTTCCGGACTCGGCCTCGATCAACGAATTGTCGACGCGCTTGCCGCGCTCGGCTATGAAGAACCCACGCCTGTTCAGCGCGAGGCGATCCCGCCCCTGCTCGAAGGGCGCGATCTCCTTGGGCAGGCCGCAACTGGCACCGGGAAGACCGCTGCCTTCGCTTTGCCGCTACTGCACTACGTGACCCCAGAGGCCGAACCGCGCGAACGGTTGCGTGCATTGATTCTTGTTCCTACGCGTGAACTTGCAATGCAGGTTGCCGAGGCCGTCCACAAGTATGGCAAGGCGCTGGGAATCATCGCGCTGCCCATCTACGGCGGCGCCCCCATGGAGACACAGCTGCGCGCGCTCAAGCGGGGCGTCGACGTCGTGGTCGCGACGCCGGGACGCGCGTTGGATCACATTCGCCGCAAGACGCTACGACTCGACAGCGTCCGCATTGTCATTCTCGACGAAGCGGACGAGATGCTCGACATGGGCTTCGCCGAAGATCTCGAGGCGATCCTCGTGGAGACGCCGGCGGAGCGGCAGACCGCGCTGTTCTCGGCAACGCTGCCGCCGCGTATCGCCGACATCGCGAACAAGCATCTCAAGAATCCGGTGCGTGTGCGCATCGATCGCGAGATTGTCCCCGCGGGCTCCGCGCCGCGCGTACGACAGGTGGCGTACATCGTTGGCCGCGCGCACAAAA
>JBDTXZ010000747.1:0-2668 GCA_040005935.1 bacterium
CTGGGCTCTTCGCGGCGGTCGCTGCGCGACCGGCGATTTGCCGCGACGTCCGGCGCCGGCATGCGCCGGTTAACGGAAAATGCCGAAGTGGCCCAGAAGCCACCACAACACAATGAAAATGAGGACAGTGCTGAAACAGCCCCCGCCCATTCTCTTTGCTCCGTATCCTGCGGTTAGCCCGCGCAGCAGCTTGCTCATCCGATGGCACTCCGGGTTTGAGGCATATTCCCTCAGAAGTGCACGAGCCGTACCCATAAGCAGCAGAGCTTGCTAACGCTCGGCAGCTGCGCGTACCCAGGACCGCTGGACTAGTGCGACCCAGCCGAGTCCGGCGCTGGCACGTCTTCACGCGTGGTGGGCATGTCGCCCGGCATCGCGCTAGTGCTGCGCTGCGCGATGCGGAACTTCAGCGGATCAACCTGCTTTCCGTTGATCGCAATCTCGTAGTGCAGGTGCGGTCCAGTCGTGAGCCCACTCGAGCCCACGGTTGCGATAACTGCTCCGCGCACGATTCGCTGCCCTTGCTTCACAAGCGCCGAGCGAAGATGTGCATACCGGGTGGTCACTCCGTCCGCATGCTCGATCTCCACCACGAGGCCAAAGGCAAACTGACGGCCGACGCGTGTGACGCGTCCATCCGCCGGCGCTGCCACGCGCGTGCCGCGTACCGCCGAGATGTCGATGCCGAGATGTGGACGAATGATGTGCAGTATGGGATGACGGCGCGCGGTGGTGAACTCGCTCACGACGGCACCGATTACCGGCAGTCCCTCCGCACCGAGTGTCATGATCGACGGCGACGTTGCGCGAGAGACCGCTGGTACGCGCGCGCGCGCGCGGTTGAACGGGGAGGCTTTCTTCTCTGCAACCGGAGCAGAGCGAGCGTCCTTCGGCGGCGTCGCAGCTGTCGCGCTGGAATCCGCCGTCACGTCGGCCGATTCCGCGAGAACCACGTGCGCAATTGCCAGTGAGTCTTCTACCGACGCCAGACGCTCGCGAAGTGTCGCGACTTCGGCTCTCGACGTAAACGCATCCGGCGTCTCGAGTGCCACCACCACGGCCGTCACTGCGCCAGCCGCGAGCAGGAGGAGCACGGCGAGGCCACTCAACATGACCCTCGCCTGCCAGCGCGCGAGGTCGAACGCGCGGGTGGGCGCGCCAGGCGTGGGCGGCACGAGAAGGATTCGCCACGGGCGGTGCGCAACGGGAACGCTGCGCGCGCGCGGGCGTGCTGGCGAAGCAGGCGTCGCTGGCACGGCCGAAAGCGCTAGCGGGGGCGTGCGCCGAATGGGTATCACACCAGATTGCGCCGTTGACGAGTATCCGCCAATTGGCACGACTGGATTAATTTCGCGAGGCGCTGGTTTTGGAAGGGACACGACTAGCGGGGCGACGGGCTGCCAACGTCGGCGCCGTCCACTGCCGTGCGCGCAGGGCCCGTGCTGGCGGGTGTCTGCATCTCCACTCGCCCATTCACCACGCCGCCTTCCTGCACCAGCGCGACTTGCGTGATGACGTTTCCGATCACGATGGCGGTCGTCTGGAGCTCGACGCGCTCGGTCGCGTGAATGTTGCCGGAAATTGCTCCGCCCACGATGACTTCGCGGGCAAAGACATCGCCCATCATGCTTGCACCAACGCCGAGGACTACAGTATCAGCTCGGCGGATCGTTCCATTCAGCTTGCCGTCGATGCGCAATGACCCTGACGTGTCGATATCGCCCGTCACGGTGAGTTGGCTGTCGATCAGCGAATAGCCGCTGCTTGCCTGGTTGGATGTTGCGCTGGGGTGCCTGGAGAAAAGGCTCATCAGCTTGCTCCGCGGGAGGGATGAAATGCGGCTGACTTTATGTTCGGCCGGCGGACACGACGATGACGACTGGCGTCCAACTACGCCACGCTGCGCATTTCGGACACAACCACTTTGTGACTCAACGCACTCTGGAGTGTCTTTTTCGCAGCTGACCTCGGTAAATGGCACGCGCCCTGCCATGCAAGTGTACGAACGTCACTCGGCAATTCGCCGATCATTCCAGGAGGTTCAATTGCACAAATCCATCAAGACGCTACTTCTCGTACCTGCGGTGATACTGTCTGCTGCGTGCAGCAAAGACAAGGCGGCCGACGCCGCGTTGAGCAATGATCTTACCTTGGCGGCGCAGGCCCGGCAGACCGCAACGCTTGATTCTATCACGGCCGCAGAGCGGACGCGCGCGGCATCAGCGGCTTCGCTTCGGACGGCGTCACCGGCTCCGCAATCGACGGCTCGTCGCGCGAGTACCACGCACCGGAGTACCTCGAGCGGCGGAACCATGGCGGCCTCCGAGCCCCGCACGGTAACGGAGAAGAACACCAATCGTGACGCGGCGATCGGCGCGGCTGCAGGCGCCATCATCGGTGCGACAACGAGCCGGGACAAGCTGAAGGGTGGTCTCATCGGTGCAGCGGCCGGCGGCATCCTGGGCGGCGTCATTGGCAACAACGTCGACATCAAGAAGAAGAAGGTTCCCTGACCGACTCCGTAGCCTCGATTGACAGCCCATACCCCCCGGGCTAATATTCGGGGCTGCGGCCTCAAGGGGGTCGTAGCGCACTCATTTACAGGGAAGGACGTACTGATGGTCGAGATCCATCTCGAAGAAAGCGATCGCCTGGATTGGGCGCTCAA
>JBDTXZ010000748.1:0-2662 GCA_040005935.1 bacterium
CATCGAGCTCTACTCGTTGTGCGAGCATCACCTCCTGCCGTTTTTCGGGAAGGCGCATGTTGCATACATCCCGAATGGCAGAATCGTCGGACTTTCGAAGCTGCCGCGCATCGTGGACCACTATGCGCGCCGACTTCAGGTCCAGGAGCGCCTTACGGAGCAGGTGGCCGCCGCCGTGGAGGCGGCGCTCGAGCTCCTCGGCGTCGGCGTCGTGATCGAGGCAGAGCACCTCTGCATGATGATGCGCGGGGTGGAGAAGCAGAACTCGCGCACGATCACGTCGGCACTTCGCGGTGTGTTTCGTGACGACGCGCGCACGCGCGATGAATTCCTGTCACTCGCGCACGCGGGCCGGTACTCGGAGTGAACCGTGGAGCAGTCCACGCGGTCAGCGGAGATCCAGCGGCTCGCTCTCGAGATCGGAGTTGATGGGGTCGAACGAGAGAGTGGCCATGGGGCCTTCCAGCAAGGTTTCAACTTCGCTGGCGTCACGCTTCGCACCAAGCTCCGTGAAGAGTGCCAACGCGTGGCGTAGCTGCTTGGCGCCGCCCGCGCGGTCGCCCATCAATTCCCGCAGCACGCCAACCGTGCGCGCCGATTCCGCCTCCAGCAAACGAGCACCGCACCGCATCGCGATGTGGAGCGCTTCGCTCGCGTTACGTTCCGCTTCGACGTGCGTGCCGGCGCGACCCAGTGCGTGAGCGCGCCAGCGGAGTGCTTCACCGCGGCCGACTTCTTCTCCGATATCGGCGTAGATCTCGAGTGCGCGATCACAATGCTCGACCGCGTCAGCGAATGCGTCGCGCTCTACCAGCACCTCGGAGCGGTTGACTAGGGTCTTGGCCATCATTTCGCGATTGCCCGCGTCGGTCGCGAGCGACAGCGCGGCGAGGAACGATGCGTCTGCACTGTCCCACTGGTGCAGATCGGCCTCCACCATCCCGCGGTTGTGCAGTGCGAGCGTGGCACTGGCGGTATCACCACTCGCCTCAAAAATATCGAAGGCGCGCTGATAGTAGTTCAGCGCCGCGCCAAAATTGCTCTCGATATTCTCGAGGACGCCGAGATTCAGCAGGATCTTGCCGTTCATCGTGCTATCGGCGGTGCGCGCTTCAGCTGAGGCGTACGATTCGCGCGCCGCGCTGTAATCGCCCCGCGCATAGTGCACCGCGCCGATTCCGTTTTCTACGCGCGCAAACAACTCCTGGTCGCCGATGCGGTCCGCGAGCGCACGAGCATTCAGGAACGCATCAAGCGACGCGGAGAATCGGCCTTGACGCCAGTTTACCCGGCCCAGGCAGAACTGCGCCTGCGCAGCAAGCGCCTGGTCGGGAACGTCGACCACCGCTCGATACGCCGCGGCGGCCGCCACGTAGTCGCCGGCGTTCTCGGCGCGCTGCCCAGCGGCGAGTTGCTCCGGCCCAATCATGTTTGCGCGTCTACCTCGGCCACCGTGACACTCTCAGAATGCAATCGCGTACCCGGAGAAATGCCAGATCGACGCGGCGAACGTGTGCCAATGCGGATCGTACACCGCGGGGATGAGCTCGAGTACTTCGCCCGACTCGCTGAGGTACACGACGTCAGGTACGCCTGCCTCGTCGATGGAACAGCCTTCTGTGCCGAGGAGAAGACCGGCTGGCTTGTCGAAGCGCAATCCGTGCGGTGCAAACTCGACGTGGCTTTCGTCGCCATCGGGAATCGTCGCGCTGATCGTGACGGTGTCTTGCAGCGCGCCTGCGGGAATGATCAGGCGCGAGGAGCCAAAGGTGAGGGTGCCGCCAGCAGGACCAAACACGCCCGACCCATTAAAGGTGTTGTGCGTGGAACACGTGGTCGCATGGTATTTCCCGTTATTGCCGCGCGCTGAGGCGACGCCACCGCGAAGCGCGGAGGAACTGCCAACCGGCGCCAGCGGGGAAAGTGCGGACTGGTCGCCACCACAGGCGAGTGCTGTCGCGAGTGTCGCGATGAGACACGCAAACACGATCCTTCGTTCGAACATGCAGTAGACCTCGTTCGGGTAGTGGGAATATGCGCGTCGTCAGCTGCGCTGTGAACGACTGCGCCGATGTGGCGGGAGAACGGTTACTCGTGGCTGACTCAGAAGGACTGTGACGACCCGACGAGCGCAACGGAGGATGGATGCTACACGCCGTTAGATGGCAAGCGACGGCGTGCGTGTGGGGGAGCGTGATCGGGGTTCGCTTGCACTGGACACCCGCGAGTGAACCTGCCGGAGCAGGGCGCGAACGACGTAGGCCGCACCACCGCGCGAGCGCATTTGTCCCGGCGTCGCGTGGAGGTAGCGTTGGCATGTGTTCCGAAAGGCACTTCCAGACGGAAAGTCGAGCGTATTGGAAACGCGATCCGCACTGCGATGACGATCTTCGAGCATGTGGGCCGCGACGATGAGGCGGCCCCACGTAAGCAGGCGTTGCGGCGGGGGGAAACCCTCTGCGCTCAGGCGCAGCGTAACAGCTCGGCGAGGCTGTGCGAGGAGTCGGGCAAGCACTTGCGGCGAAAGGCGTTCGTGCGCGCGTGTCACCGCCAGCAGGACAGCGTCCGCGACGAGCGGATCGATGCCATCGAGTGACCGGCGGACGAGACCAGCAAGACTTTTCGATTCCGAGCGCTCGATAAGCGCGACCAGCGCGCGCGG
>JBDTXZ010000749.1:0-2659 GCA_040005935.1 bacterium
CAAGTACAACCTGCGTGGATATTCAGTGTGGCTGCTTGGGCTCGAGGATCCACGCACGTGGGACGTAATTGCTCCGGCGGTTCGCCATTGATTCCACATACTCTGTCATCCCGCAGGAGCGAGCGCAGCGAGCGAGTGTCGGGATCTACCATCGGGGCGCTGTGAGCCGGCCACGGGCGACGTATCATGGATCCCGACACGAGCGGTTGCTCGTGCGGGATGACAACCTGGCGTTGCGGTCCTCGTCGAACTCACCAGTCCTTCGCTTCACTTAGCAACCGTTATCCAGAACGGAGACAAAATGCAGCGACGTGCTTTCCTGAAATCAGTTGGCGCGGCAGCGGGAGCGCTCGCGCTTCCGAACATCGCGTACGCGGAATCTCGGCTCGGCCGCATCGGCCTCGAGCTGTACACCGTGCGAAAAGCCATGCGTGCCAATCCAGAGCAAACGCTCGCTGCCATTCGCGCAATCGGATACACCGACGTCGAGCTCCTGTGGTCATTCGGCAACTTCGGCCGCACTCCGCAACAGGTAAGGGCCACGCTCGATCATGAAGGACTCCGCGCACCGTCCGCGCACATGGATCCGGAGACGATCACGAAGGATTGGGAGCGCAGCCTGGATACAGCGAAGCTCCTCGGCCACGAGTACCTCGTTGTGCCAAGCCTGCCGTCCGAGGCGGAAAAGTCACTCGACGCATGGCGCCTGTGGGCCGATCGGTTCAACACCGCTGGCGCAGCCGCTCGAAAGGCCGGTGTCTGGCTCGCGTTCCACAACGAGCCCACACACATGAAAATGTTAGGCGGCAAAGTGCCGTACGATGTATTTGTCGAGCGCCTCGATCCCGCGGCGGTTCGCCTCCAGCTCGACGTCGGCAACATGCTGCTTGGCGGCGCTGATCCGATGGCGTATCTCAAGCGCTACGGCGGTCGTTACTGGAGCTTTCACCTGAAAGACGCGACCGCGGACGGCAAGCGCGACACCGAGCTGGGCTCAGGAACGTTCGACTTCAAGAAATTCCTGCGCGCCGTGAACGACGTCGCGCACAAGCCGTGTTTCGTGGAGCAGGAAGGGCCGAGCGACGAGTTGGCGAGTGCGAAGACAGACTGGAAGTACCTGAGCACGCTGACGTGGTGACGCCGTGATTCACCTGTTGGGAGGTATGCTTTCTACCTTGACGCTTAACAGGTTCGCGTGCACGTAACGGCCGCCCACGATGCGACGGTTGATATCGTCAAGCTTCGCCTGCATTCGCGCGCGCGCCGTTTCGAGTAGCGCTGCTTCGTACGCTGGCTTCTCGCTTTCTTGAACGCGCTCAACTCGTATCGGTTCAGGCACGCCCACGTGTACAACGCGAGGACCGAACGGACGCGGGAGCATGTTCGCTAGCACGCTCTTCCATCCGCGACGGAGCATGCGATCGCGCGTGCGCTTCAGGCTTTCGTAGAGTTGCTCCTGCGTCAGTACCGGAGTGCCGTACACCTCGCGGGTGAATTCGCCAAGTCGCTTTGCTTCTTCCGCAATCGCCAGGTCGTGTTTCGACGACGTGCGCTCCTCACCCGTGGACTCCGCGAAATTCGCGCGAATGGCGCGAGCGAGGCGTGTGATCCGCTTGTCCGTATGCGAGCTATGCTCGATTGAGCAGCGCTGTTCGAGTGTCGTGATGAGATACTGCTGAAATTCGGCCTGGCGATCGAAGAAATCTCTGTCCGAGTCGGTCTCCGTAAAGCCGAAGTGCCGCATCTGTCGGCTCAGGATGTTGAGCTGTAGCGCCTGAAATCGCCACGACAGCGACACATCGAGCTCCTCGCGTCGCGGTAGTCCGAGAGCATCCTCGATGATGCGCATTTCGCGGTGCATGCGTCGACTGACGTCGCCCACGTAGCGGTACTTCCACACAATCGGCACGATGAACACCGGCCTGTCCGTCAGCTCCGCGGCCTTCATCGCCATTTGCGCAATGCCGGGAAACAGCGGATGGACGACATCGTTCGTCCATCGGACCGTTCCCTCGGGATGCAGCAGTACGCCTTCGCCCTTGATGGCCCACTCGACGGAGTAGTCCTTGGCCGCCTCACCACCGTCGTTCGCGATGAGGTTGTTCATGCTGAAAAACTTCGGCGCGGCGGACACGATGCCGCGATCCGCCCAACTCGCCATGCGCGGCGCGCAGTACGTCGAGATCTCCTTGTCGATCAACCAGTCTGTGCCGAACTCGGGATGGTTCGGTCCCATGAACGACACCGTGCCGACATTCACCGCGCGATCAAGCGTCTGGCGGTCGTCGTCGGGAAGATCGATGTCCCTGATCCAGAAGTAACCGTGCACGAAGGGCAGGTCGCGCACGAACGGAATGTTGCGAAGTATGGGAATGCCCGTGAGCATGAGCCAACGGTTCGCAATTCCAATCGCCCACATGAGACCGGCGTGCGGCGCGGGTCGTGGCCACACGCGCTCTGTCTTGGCACTTGGCATTGCGGCGACGGAAGGCATGGAATCGGTCACTCGGAGGTCGTTGGTCATCGGTTCGTTGTCATACTGAGCGACGAGACGCAATGGTGATAAGTCATCCCGCATGAGCGGAGCGAATGTAGGGATCTGCTATTCGCCCGCCGTCCGCCTGCTTCAGGGGTTCGTCTGGTAGATCCCGACACTCGC
>JBDTXZ010000750.1:0-2657 GCA_040005935.1 bacterium
AAGGCGCTCGAGGAAAAAACGACGAACCTCAACGCCGTGCAGCCCGAGATCAATTCACGCGTGCAGGTGCAGTACCTCAACCAGAATGCCAGCACGTCTGCCGTCGGCACGACGGCCAACTATCTCGAAGTGCGCAAGTACGAGCTGGCCGCCGGGCGCATGTTTACGTCACAGGAAGATGAGGGTCGCCAGCGATATGTGATCCTCGGCCAGACCGTCGTCACCAACCTTGGCATTCGTTCTCCAGACGCAGTCATCGGCGAAGCCGTTCGCATCAAGGGACTCCAGTTCACGGTGCTCGGCGTCCTCAAGTCGAAGGGACAGTCGTCGCCCTTTGGCGATCCAGATGATCAGGTGCTCATTCCGATTACCACGGGCCGCTTCCGCGTCTTCGGCACAGATCGTCTTCGTTCGATCAGCGTGCTCGCGCAGTCGGAAGAAAAGATTCCTGACGCGATGGCCGACGTACAGAAAGTGCTCCGCCGCCAACATCGTCTCACATCTGCGAAGCCAGACGATTTCCAGATTCGCAGTCAGGCAGACTTTCTCAACACGCTCGGTGAAACGACCGCCGTGTTCACCTATCTGCTCAGCGGCATCGCTGCGGTGTCGCTGCTCGTTGGGGGCATCGGCATCATGAACATCATGCTCGTCTCCGTCACCGAGCGCACGCGAGAAATCGGCATTCGCAAGGCGCTTGGCGCAACGAGCGCGAACATCTTGCTGCAGTTCCTCATTGAAGCGGTTGTGCTGTGTCTCCTCGGCGGCCTCGTTGGCGCTGCGGTTGGGAGCGGCGGCGCTGCCGCCATGAGCGCGTTCGCGCAGTGGAACACACAGATCTCGCCAACGTCGATCGTGATGGCGTTCGTGTTTTCGGCGGTGGTCGGCGTGCTGTTCGGCGTGTGGCCCGCGCGTCGCGCAGCGAGCCTCGATCCGATCGTGGCGTTGCGCTACGAGTAGCGGCGGCGTGCCTCACGCAGGACGGGAAATCCGTATCACGCATTCCGCGGAACCGCGACCGCAGCAGCTGCGGGTGAATGTTGCTTGGCGTCGCTGCGAACTTTCCATGCACTGGGTCGACTTCCACTGAGAGTCGACCCATTTTGCATCCCGCCACACCACGCTGGCGCATACGTGTTCCTCGCGATCCGTGATCGCATCACCGTGCCCGGCTTCATTTTCGAAGGCAACGCGTTGCAGTTTAGTTCAGGGGCGTCGGGCGCCCCGCCCGAAACAGTTTGGTAGCCGATCGCCTCAGCCGAGTCGCGCGTATGCGCGACGCCCCAACGCCTCACCACGCCGCAGCGCACATCCAACTCGCCTCGCGTGGCCGTAGAGTCCTCACCTCTTATCGAGATCACAACATGCGTCATGCGCGGCTCGCTCTCGCGTTTGCATCACTCGCCACTCTCGCTTGTGCGAACAGGGACGCGCCGGCAAAAACCGATAGCGCAGCAATGCGCCCAGATTCCACTCGTGCTGCGGCCACTTCCCGGCTTGGACAGGGCGAGGCGCGCATGCCGGTCGACGGCGGCGAGATCTGGTACAAGGTCTCGGGAAATGGAACAGGAACACCAGTGATCCTGCTGCACGGCGGCCCGGGGTTCAGCAGCTATTACTTGAAGCCACTCGAAGCACTCGGCGACGACCGCATCGTGGTACGCTACGATCAGCTCGGCGGCGGCAAGTCGAGTGGGCTCACCGACACGAAGAAGATGACGATCGCGCACTTCGTCAAAGAGCTCGATTCGCTGCGCGCCCATCTGGGTTACGACAAGGTGCACATCGTCGGGCACTCGTGGGGCACGATACTCGGCCTCGAGTACTACCGCGCGCATCCGGAGCACGTCGCCAGCTTGACGCTCGCGAGTGCTGCGCTCGACATCCCGCAATGGGAACGGCACGCGCGCGCTCTGCTGGCGACGTTACCCGATTCCTTTCAGCGCGCGGTGAAAACTCGGGAGGCGGAAAAGAAGTACGATGCCCCGGACTACCAAGCCGCGTTGCAAGCGTTCTACGCGAAATACGTCTGGCTCAGCCCTGTGCAAGCGGATCTCGACAGCACGATGCAGCAGGTGAACCAGTCGATCTACAATTTCATGCAAGGGCCGAGTGAGTTCACGATCACCGGAACGCTGAAGCGCTACGACGCGACGGGTTTCCTGAAGAACGTGAAAGTCCCCACGCTGTTCACCGTTGGTGACGTTGACGAAGCCGACCCGGTTACGATCAAGAAGCACGCGGCGATGGTCCCGGACGCGAACGCCATCGTCATCCCGGGAGCGGCGCATATGACCACGTGGGATAATCCGCAAATCATGCTCGCGGCCGTGCGCGCCCATCTGCTCCACGTGGACTTGATCAACACGCCGCCATGACGCCGTGGGATAACCCACGGGCAATGATCGCTGCCGTGTGCACTGTGGTCGTTACGGGTATCGTCGCTTGACGGGCCATTCGATCTGCATCACGTTCTAACGCGCTCGGCGTATCACGGTCGCCGCTGGCGGGAAGCGTGGACTCGGTCGCATGTCGTGGAGGGCCATGGACGAGACGGTTGCCTCGGGAGAATGTGCGCAGTGTCGTCATCCGTATGAGCCCGACTCGCGGTTTTGCGCGGTCTGCGGAGCTGCTCGTACGCACGCGACCCTGAGCCG
>JBDTXZ010000751.1:0-2654 GCA_040005935.1 bacterium
ATGACGGATCGACGTTGCGATCCATTTCGCCAACGATGAGCAGCAACTTGCCCTGAAGCTTGTACGCGTTGTCGACGTTGGACGACGCGCTGTAATGCGGACCGAGCTCGCCCATCCACTGCTCGTTCCACCAGATCTTGTCCATGCGGTTGTCGTGACAACCCGCTGCGGACACGGCCACCTTGTAAAACTCGGGATGAAAGAGTAGCGCACCCATCGAGCTCTGTCCGCCCGCTGATGTGCCGTAAATGCCGACGCGAGTGATGTCGTACTGCGGATACTTCGCGGCGACGGCCCTGTGCCAGAGAATGCGATCCGGAAAGCCGGCGTCGGCGAGGTTCTTGTACGCGATGTCGTGAAACGCCTTCGACCTGTTCGACGTCCCCATCCCATCGACCTGCACAACGATGAACCCCAACTCGGCGATCTGCTGCATGTTGAGCTGCGCAGAGAAGGTCTTTGGGACGAACGAGCTGTGCGGGCCAGCATAGATGTTCTCGACGACGGGATACTTTCGCGACGGATCGAAATTCATCGGCCGAATGATGACGCCGTAAATGTCGGTCCTGCCGTCGCGCCCCTTGGCGACGAACGGTTGAGGCGCCTTCCATCCCATCGCGTAGAGTGCAGACGCATCCGCGCGCTCGAGTTCGGCAACAAGGCCGCGGTCACTGGTGCGACGCAACTCGAATACGGGCGGCTGGTCGATGCGTGACCAGGTGTCGACGAAGTACTTCATGTCCTGCGAGTACGACACATTGTGCGTGCCGTCGGCCTGCGTCATCGCGACCATGCCGGATCCGTCGAAGTTGATGCGATACGCATGGACGAAATACGGATCCTTGCCCGCATACATCCCGCTCGCCTGAAACCAGATCTGCCTTGCAACGGTGTCCACCTTGTCGACGTCGCGCACGACCCATGACCCCGACGTGATCTGTCGCTTCACCTTGCCCGTGACGCCGTCGTAGAGATACAGGTGATTCCACCCATCGCGCTCGGACATCCAGATCACCTCTCGGCCATCGGCGATGTCGAACCGGTATTTTTTTGCGGAGTATTCGAAGAAGGTGGGTGATTGCTCGTCGATGACGGCGCGCGCCTTCCCGGTTGCGGCGTCAATCTCGATGACGCGATACACCTGATGCCCGCGCTGATTGTACTCGAACACGACAGCGTGGCTGTCCTTGCGCCAACTGAGCGATGTCACGTCGTACGCGTTGGGAAAGAGCGCGTTGTCCACGACGACTTGTCGCTTGCTCTCGAGCTCAAAGAGCACTGGCTGTTCGACGTCGAGCAAGTCGCCAGGCTTGTTGTACAGGCGCGACGAATGCTTTGGTTGGAGCTGATCTTCCGGCGATGACTCGACGTAGTGTACTTCGCGATGGAATCCCGGTCGCACGCGGTACGCCGCGATGCGCTTGGAATCAGGCGACCAGGTGATGGAGCGCGCAGCATACGCGTTGCCTTCGATGCCATCGCTGCTCAAGAGCAAGCCGTCTTTCGCGCCGACCTTCTTGACGTAGAGGTTGAAGTTGCGGACGCTCGCCTCCCACTGGCTGTCCGGGGAGATGCGTGGAGGAACGTTGTCGTTGGGCAGCGCGCCATAGAGCCCACCGCCGAAGTCGCGTCCGAAACCTTGCCCGCCATTGTTAGGCGCTGGCGCACACTTGTAATCGGCGAGCGTGCAGCGAAAACGAATGGTGTCGGGCGAAAAGGTGATGGCTGAATGATCGTCCGTAAACGTGAGGCCGTTGAGTGGGAGTGAGTCCGCGACGATCGGCTTCTTGAGTGCCGCACTCAAGCCCTGCGCCAAACGTGCCTGGTCGAACGCTGGTCGTTTCGTGGCCGAGTCCGCGTTGACAATCAGGTATGCTGTGCCGGTCGGCGTCGTCTTGCGATACCAGACGTATGAAGTGCGCCCAATCCAATTCGTCTGATTGACGGCGTCGACGATTTTGCCGCGCATGCGTGCGGCGAGTGTGTCTGCGCGTGCGTACTCCGCGGGTGTGCCTTGCGCGCGCGCGCGGATACGAGCGCGAGGGCGGCGAAGACGAATCGTGAACGCAGCATGCTTTGGGAAAGGCTGGAGTGGACGGCGAGTTCGTTCGTGATTATGCAATCCGAGACCGGAGGCATAGCCGGTTGCCATGCCGCCAAACTGCGGCTTGGCGGCAATGATCGCCATCGCGTCCAGTGCCGCGTTCTGGGCATCGAAACCGAGCTGGACCCCACGCGTAGAGTGGGAGTCCTCGCCGATCGTTCCTCGACCTCAGCACGCCAACTCATGGCACTTTGGGCACACGCTTCTCGAGTGCTTTCCATACTGCCTGTGTCACTGCTACTCGCGACTCTCGCAAGTGCGCAGGACAACACGGCACAGCGCGATGTGAAGGTCGACTTCGGCTTTCGTGACAGCGTGTCGATGTGGATGACTGAACGACACGTCCCGACGATGTTCGTCGATCGGGTGCCCGTCATGTCCTCGTTCGTCACCAAGTTCCCGGGAGCGGGCTCCGCGGTTCCGATGCACCGCGAGCCGACGTTCGTGGATCCCGAGGTCGGCGAGGGGTACAACGTTTGGATCCCGCTGGAGGATGTCGGTGCCGCCGCCGGCAACGGCGCCCTCGACCTCCTGCCCGGCACCGAGGACC
>JBDTXZ010000752.1:0-2652 GCA_040005935.1 bacterium
CCAACGGCCCGGGAAGGAAGGAATTTTGTTCTCCCTCGTACGCCCCGGGCAACTGAAAGTTTCCTTCTTCCGACCGCCAAGTCGTCGCGCGGCGACCGCAGCGAGCATGTGTCGTTGTCTACCGTCAGTGCACTGCGGCGGGCTCCGGACGCCGGGAGAGCAGATCCCGACATTCGCTACGCTCATGCGGGATGACAGATTCGCGACGCTCGCGCATGATGACAACCACGCAAATCCTGACATTCCCTGCACACATGCGGGATGACGTGAGTTGCGTGCGCGTCGCTAAACTCTAGTGACCTTTCCACGATTCGCGCCAAGGATGGTTCGTAGTGACACTCATTGCGGTTACGCGCGCCGTCAGCCCTTCGCTTGCAGATTGCGAGCTCACGCATCTCGAGCGCGTGCCGCTCGACGTCGGTGTAGCCGAGGCGCAGCACGCCGCATACGAATCATTGTTGCACACACTCGGCGCCACCATCGTTCGTGCGCCTGCCGCACCCGAGTTGCCCGACGCCGTGTTCATCGAGGATACCGCCGTTGTGCTCGATGAAGTAGCCGTCATCACGCGTCCTGGGGCGCTTGCACGTCGCGCCGAATCAATGGGCGTCGAACCAGTGGTGCAGCGGTATCGTCCGGTTGTCGTGATCGATGCGCCGGGAACGCTCGATGGTGGCGACGTCATGCGCGTTGGCAGGACGTTGTATGTCGGCCGTTCAAGCCGAACGAATGATGAAGGGATCGATGCGTTGCAGCGGCTTGTTCGGGAGTACGGCTACCACGTCGTGCCGACACAGTTTTCTGGCTGCCTGCACCTGAAGAGTGCGGTGTCCGCAGTGGCCGACGGTGTGCTCCTGATGAATCCAACGTGGGTTGCCGCACGTGCGTTTTCCGGATGTGAAGCGATCGCTATCGACGCGCGTGAACCGGCCGCGGCCAACGCGCTCTGGATTGCCGATAGCGTGGTGTATTCCTCGCAGTATCCTCGAACGCGTGATACGCTCGTGCGACGCGGACTGCACGTTGCCGCGCTTGATTACAGTGAGCTTGCGAAAGCTGAGGGCGCCGTGACGTGTTGTAGTCTCGTATTTGACGCTTAGGAGTGTAATGAGTTCATCGACCGACGTGAGCGCGCCTGCCGACCTCAGTGCGCGATCCGATAAATCCGCCGAGACCGTTCCAGCGCAGGAAAAACGCCGCTACGATCGGTCGATCGTGGATGGCCCATTGCCGCGCGCTGTGTGGAACATCGCCTGGCCAACGATGCTGACGAACATCTTCGGTGGATTGCAGGGGATCGTCGATCACGTGATGGTGGGCCACTTCGTGGGTTTTCGCGGCAACGCAGCGATTGGAGTGGCGTGGCAGATATTCATCGTCGTCATCGTGTTCATCATGTCGCTCTTTACCGGCATGAGCGTGCTCGTTTCGCGCTTTGCAGGAGCGGGCGAAGTGGACAAGGTGGACCGCACTGTGTATCAGGCGTTCCTCACAGCGATCGGGATATCGCTGTTTGTGATGGCACCGGTGGGGTACTTTGCGGCGCCGCTGTTGCTTGAGCTGGTGAACGCCACTCCCGCGGTGACAGCGGAAGCACTGCCGTTCCTGCGAACCATGTTCCTGTTCAGCAGTGGCATGTTGGTCTTCTTCATGCTGAGCGGCGCATTGCGTTCCGCTGGAGACGCGCGGACGCCGATGATTCTCGGCATCAGCATGACGTCGCTCAACATTGCATTCAACGTGGTGCTCATTCGCGGGCTCGGCCCGATTCCGGCGTTTGGAACGAAGGGCGCGGCGATGGGAACGTGTCTCGCATCCGGGCTCGTTGCGATCTATTCGATTTCCAGGTTGTTGACGGGTGGGTGGGTCGTGTCGTTCCCGCGCGGGGGTAGCTACCGTCCGGATTGGACGATCATCAGGGCGCTTTTCCGGTACGGATTGCCCACGGGTATTCAGGGCATCGCGATGAACATCGGCGGTGTGTTCATGCTGTCGTTCATCGGTTCGCTTGCGCAGAGCGCCGCGGCGCAAGCGGCATTCGCGGTCTCGTATTCGCAGCTCTTCTCGTTCGTGACGTGGACGTCGGTGGGCCTGATGGGCGCGGCGGCGGCGGTCGCGGGTCAGAATCTCGGTGCGGGCAAGCCCGACCGCGCGAATGCTGCGGTGCACGTCGCGGCGCGCATTGGATTCGCGGGCGCAGCGTTCCTCGGAATCTTCTACTTCTTCCTTCCGCGATACCTGCTCGCGGTGTTCGGGATGAACGAACCCGTTGTCGTGGAGATCGGCACGCAGTTGCTGCGCGTGCTCAGTGTGTCGGGGCTCTTCATCACGGTGGCGCTCAGCTACACTGGTGGCTTGCAGGGCACGGGCGACACCAAGAGTCCGCTGTACATCTCGATTGTCTCGCAGGTACTCGTGCCGTTGAGCATCTGCTTCGTGATCAGGCACTGGGGCACGCTGCAGCCGATTCACATCTGGTTGGCGATCCTTACAGGTCACATGACACGGTGCGCGCTGAGTGTGGTTCGATTCAATCAGGGGAAGTGGCGGAACATCGCGGTGAACATCGATCACTAGTCGTCGTGAGCGTACGACCAGAATGTCATCCTGCGCGAGAGTAGTGCGTGTCGGGACTTGCCGTCGCGGCGCTGC
>JBDTXZ010000753.1:0-2650 GCA_040005935.1 bacterium
GATATGTCATCCCGCATGAGCGGAGCGAATGTCGGGATCTGCTATTCGTCCAGGCGCGGGCCTGCTTCGCGGGAATCGTCCGGTGGATCCCGACACTCGCTCGCTGCGCTCGCTCCCGCGGGATGACAGGGTGTTGCGTCGACCGGTTGAAACCGCCCCTGCACTTAGCGCGCAAAACGGCAGGTGCAGGTCCTTCGCTTTGCGCAGGACGACAAAACGTCGCCTTGCTCAAGCTCCAGCGTTAACGCTTGAGCTTGCTCCACCGCGCCAACACGTCCTTATACTGAGCACGCGCTTTGGCCACTGCTTCGATTTGCCGAGCGGTCGGGGCGATATCTGCGCCTTGCATGGACATTGCGGCAGCCATCATCGCGTTGCTAACGCCCTCGAGTGTCGGCGGACCGGCCGGCACAGCACCGCGCCCAAATCCGCCACCTCCGCCGCCTCCACCACCACCGCCACCGCGTCCACCACCACGCACCGGTGCCGGCGCCAGCGAATCGATTTTCGCCTTAAGAGCTGCGTCTGTCCCGCCAGTCCTTTCGGACAATGCACGTGCGTCAAGCTGCGCGGCATGCGCGGCAATCGCACCGTCGTACATCTCCTTCGACAGTGCGGCAAGTTGCGAGAGCCCCGCAGCAGCTGTCTTTACGCGCGGATCGAGCTTGAGCACAATCGGCTGCGCATATGTCTTCCCGTCCGCCGTCAGCCGAACCGTATATGAACCCGGCGCTGCCCATGGCGAGTTGACGGATGGATACGTGCGATGCGGCACCGCGCCCTGCGCGGGTTCGCCGGGCGCTGCACCTTCCGCGACGATGGGATCCATATGAAGATCCCACACGAAGCGATGCATTCCTGACTGTGCGGACAACGCCTCCGTCGGTGCGGCCCAATACAGGGGGAACGCACAGTGCGGTGCGTTTGGCGTCCGCTGACACACCTTGTTGTACGCTTCGGGATCCACGCCCGCGTCGGGAGTGGGCGCCACGTCAGCGCTCGTATACGAGCGCACGATCTTGTTCGCGCGATCGAGAATTTCGAGCTTCACCGCACCCGACGCGTTGCCCGCGAGATAATAATCGAGGATGCCGCCAGCCGGCGGATTCTCGCCGGCCGCCAATTCCGGTGGCCACGGCGTGGGCTCATTCGTCGCGAAGCGCACACGCACTGCCGTTACGGGCTTGACGAGATACGCAGAGCGCGCAGCGGCCGCCGCGCGCACTGCGGCAGCCTGGCGTAGCGGCATCACGTCATCGAGAATCCAGAAGCCGCGTCCATGCGTACCCGCAATGAGATCGGAACAGAGACAGGACTCGTCGTCCTTCACCTGAAGGTCGCGCACTGAGATCGCCGGCATGTTGAGCCGCAGCGATTGCCAATGATCGCCGTCATCGTACGACACCCACACCTGCGTTTCTGTCCCAGCATAAAGCAGACCCTTTACGCGAGGATCTTCGCGAATCGCGCTCGT
Organism: bacterium; assembly: GCA_040005935.1. Taxonomy (GTDB): domain Bacteria; phylum Gemmatimonadota; class Gemmatimonadetes; order Gemmatimonadales; family Gemmatimonadaceae; genus AG11. Next base: position 1,475 of record JBDTXZ010000753.1, read on the forward strand.
TGCCTGGCCGGCTGTAATGCCGGTATTGATCTCGGTCCAGCTCTTTCCGCCATCGTGTGTGCGCCAGAGATGCGGATTCAGGTCGTCGACGCGCATCGTGTTCGCCGCGGCATACGCCGTACCCGCGTCGAAGTGGCCCGCCTCGATGTTGAAAATGCGCGTCCACGGCTTGATGGCAGTCGGCGTCACATTCGTCCAGGTCGCGCCGCCGTTCGCAGTCGTCTGGATGTTGCCGTCGTCAGTACCGGCCCACATCACCTTGATGTTCATCGGCGACGGCGAAAACGCGGTAATGGTGCCGAGTGGTGCGGGCGTCACCGTGTTGGCGTATTGGCCCGCGTTCGCAGGCACGGCCCATGTCTGCCGAGCGAGGTCGGGGCTGATGCGCGTCCATGTCTTGGCGCGATCCGTCGTCTTCCATACGGCGTTGGAGACGTAAAACAACATGTTCGGATCGAGCGGCGACCAGTTGATCGGCATCGTGCGAACGTTGCGATTGAAGCTCTCGCCGTTCGGGCCCTTTGCCGTCATGTCGGGGCCAACAGCGGTGGTCTGGCCCGTCTTGCGATTGTAGAGCGACACGGTGTTGCGCGCGCTGCCGAACACCATGTCGGGATCTTTCGGATCCGACGCGGCGACGCCGTATTCCTGGATGTTGACCGGATGCCAGTCGTGGAACGTGATCTGTCCGTCCATCGAACGACTGTCGACGCACGCGGAGCCGGAATCCTGCTGGCCGCCGCAGACGCGATAGGGGAACGCCATGTCCGTCGAGACGTGATACATCGCCGCGGTGGGCTGCGTGTACCAGTTGCTCCACGACACGCCACGATTTCCGGAGACGACGCCGCCCTGATCGGCGACGACGAGCAGGATGTTCGTGTCGTTCGGGTTGATCCACACGCGTTGATAGTCGTCGCCACCGGGTGCACCACGCACCGCAGTCCACGTGACGCCGCCATCTTCTGTCCGCCACATGACGGTTGACGCGCTGTACACCACGTTCTCGTTCTTCGGGTCGACGGTGACCGTCGGCAAGTCACCACCGCCAATGCGTCCAAGGGGACGATTGTCCATCACGCGCGGAGCCGCGCCGCTGGGTCCATTCAACGCGATCGTCCAGTGATCACCCGCATCGACGCTCTTGTAGAGATTGACCGTGCCCGTCACGCTGTT
>JBDTXZ010000754.1:0-2648 GCA_040005935.1 bacterium
ATTGCGCAGGGAGCAAAGCCGGGCGAAGGCGGTCAGCTGCCGGGCCACAAGGTGGACGCCGTCATTGCGCGCACGCGTTGCGCGACACCTGGCGTCACGCTCATTTCGCCTCCGCCGCATCACGATATCTATTCGATCGAGGATCTCAAGCAGCTCATCCACGACCTCAAGAACGTCAATCCGTCGGCGGCTGTCTCCGTCAAGCTCGTGTCGGAGAGTGGCGTTGGAACCATCGCTGCGGGTGTGGTGAAGGCGCACGCAGATCTCGTGTGCATTTCCGGCGACGGCGGCGGCACAGGCGCTGCGCCGCTGTCGTCGATCAAGCACGCAGGAATTCCCTGGGAGCTTGGGCTGGCCGAAGTACAGCAGACGCTGGTGCTCAACGACCTTCGCGGGCGCGTGCGTCTCCAGACGGACGGACAGCTCAAGACGGGGCGCGACGTCGTCATTGCCGCGCTGCTTGGCGCGGAAGAATTCGGCTTTGCGACTGCGCCGCTCATCGTCGAAGGCTGCGTGATGATGCGCAAGTGTCACCTCAACACGTGTCCGGTCGGCATCGCGACGCAGGACCCCGTGTTGCGGGCAAAGTTCACGGGGCAACCCGAGCATCTCGTCGAGTATTTCTTCTTTGTGGCGGCGGAAGTGCGCGAGTACATGGCGCGCCTCGGGTGCCGCACGATGGATGAGATGGTGGGCCGCGCAGAGTTGTTGCGCCCAAGCATTCCGCAGAACCACAGAAAGGCGCGACATCTCGACCTGTCGTTGTTGCTGCATGTTCCAGAACGGGTCGCTATGGACGGCGCACCTGCGGCGCGCCGCTGCGTGAGTAGGCAGGATCACGGCCTCGATCGCTCGCTCGATCACCTGCTCATCGCTCGTGCAGAGCCGGCACTGGAGCGCGGTACGCGCCTCACCACTGCGATCGACGTGCGCAGCGTTCACCGCTCCATTGGCGCAATGCTCTCTGGCGAGATCGCGCGGCGCTTCGGCGCCGAAGGTCTGCCAGAGGGGACGATCACCATCAAGTGCACCGGTTCGGCGGGACAGAGCTTCGGTGCGTTTGGAGCGCGCGGTATTTCGTTGGAGCTCGAAGGCGAGGCGAACGATTACGTCGGCAAGGGACTGTCGGGCGCACGCCTCATTATCCGGGCACCGCACGGCGCGCACTTCATTCCCGAAGAAACGGTGATCGTCGGCAACACCGTGTTGTACGGGGCCACGGGCGGCGAGGCGTTCTTCGGTGGATTGGCTGGCCAGCGCTTCGCGGTGCGCAACAGCGGCGCAACCGCCGTCGTCGAAGGCATTGGCGATCACGGATGCGAATACATGACGGGCGGTGTCGTCGTCGTGCTTGGACGCACCGGTCGCAACTTTGCCGCTGGCATGAGTGGCGGCATGGCCTTCGTGCTCGATGAGTCTGAGCAAAAGGAGTTCGCAAGTCGTTGCAACAAGACGCTTGTCGAATTACTGCCGGTGGAGCGCGCAGAAGATCGCGCCCTGCTCCGTCGACTTGTCGAGCAGCACGCGAAGCACACGCGGAGTGCGCGTGCGCGCTCCTTGCTCGCTCGCTGGGATCACGCGATTCGCGATTTCGTGGCCGTGGTACCCACCGAATATCGGAACGCGATGGCTCGGCGCGACGATGAGGCTGCATCGATACGAGCGATCCGATCCGAAGGCCAGCGTCATGGGTGATCCGAAAGGCTTCATCACACTGCGGCGGGCGGCGCCGTCGCGGCAACCTGTCGCGACGCGTGTTGGGCATTGGCGCGAGTTTTACGCTCCGATGGAGCAACGCGCCGTCATGGAACAGGGCGCGCGATGCATGGACTGCGGTGTCCCTTTCTGTCAGGGCGACACAGGATGTCCCGTCCGCAACCTGATTCCCGAGTGGAACGACCTCGTGTATCACGGGCGGTGGCGCGAAGCGAGCGACGCGCTTCACTCGACGAACAATTTTCCTGAATTCACTGGACGCCTGTGCCCGGCGCCCTGCGAGTCTGCCTGTGTCCTCGGCATCATCGACGAGCCGGTGTCGATTAGAAATATCGAGCAGGCCATTGCTGATCGTGGTTTTGCGGAGGGATGGATTGCGCCGCAGCCGCCGCGGCTCGAAACGGGGCATCGCGTCGCAATCCTTGGCTCGGGGCCTGCTGGCTTGGCAGCCGCGCAACAGCTTCGTCGCCTTGGACACTCGGTGACCATCTTCGAGAAGTCCAGTCGACTCGGCGGATTACTGCGCGACGGCATCCCCGAGTTCAAGATGGAGAAGGCGGTGCTCGACCGCCGCCTCGCGCAACTCGCTGCGGAGGGCGTGGTGTTTCGCCCAAGCGTGCACATTGGTGTGCACGTCCCGTTCGAGACGCTTCGTCACGACTTCGACGCGGTGCTGCTCGCGATGGGCGCGCAGCAACCGCGAGAGCTGGATGTGCCCGGCCGCAAACTGGGCGGCGTTCATCTCGCCATGGATTTCCTCACACAGCAGAACCGCCGTGACGCGGGCGACGTTGTCGATCCAGCGACCGAGATCACGGCGAAGGGCAAGCGCGTCGTCATTATCGGCGGCGGTGACACAGGGTCCGACTGCGCTGGCACCTGCCTAAGACAGGGAGCGCTGAGCGTGCAGCAATTCGAGCTGCTGCCTCAAC
>JBDTXZ010000755.1:0-2642 GCA_040005935.1 bacterium
GGTTGCCGCCGCGAGACGCGCTTCCCATTATTCGCTCGACCACGCCAAACTAAATCCACCGCGCGCCGGACGAGCCCCTGATATGGCAGTTCTCGCCTCTCTCGATCGAGAGCACACCATCGCTCCGACCGGCTATAACCGGTGGCGCGTGCCACCCGCCGCACTCGCAGTCCACCTCTCGATTGGCCAGGCATACGCGTTCAGCGTGTTCAACATCCCGCTCTCGCGTTCTATCGGCATCACCACATCCGCACCCGACGATTGGTCGCTCAGCACCATCGGCTGGGTGTTCAGCCTCGCCATCGTCTTCCTCGGCGTATCAGCGGCGTTGTTTGGCAGCTGGCTCGAACGCGTGGGTCCGCGTAAAGCGATGTTCACCTCCGCACTGTGCTTCAGCGGCGGATTCCTCGTTGGCGCAGCAGGAATTGCGCTGCACCAATTCTGGCTCCTCCTCCTCGGCTACGGCGTCCTTGGCGGCATCGGACTCGGGATCGGGTACATCTCGCCAGTGTCCACGCTGATCAAGTGGTTTCCCGATCGGCCGGGCATGGCAACCGGCCTCGCGATCATGGGATTTGGCGGCGGAGCGATGATCGCGTCGCCACTGTCGGTGAAGTTGATGGACCACTTCAAGACGCCCGCCTCCACCGGCGTTACCGAGACCTTCATCACACTCGGCGCGATCTACTTGGCTTTCATGATGTTTGGTGTGTTCACGGTGAGGTTGCCCGCGCCTGGCTGGGCGCCGGCAGGCAGCGCTGCGGGTTCGTCCACTGTGAGAAAGACGCCAAACCCAAACGATGTTGCCGTTGGTGCAGCAGTGCGCACGCCGCAGTTCTGGCTGCTGTGGGTCATGCTGTGCGTCAACGTCACCGCGGGCATTGGTGTGTTGGGCCAGGCATCCGCCATGATTCAGGAGATGTTTCCGGGCGTGATCAGCGTGAGTGCCGCCGCGGGCTTCGTGGGATTGCTGAGTCTTGCGAACATGGGTGGGCGCTTCATCTGGTCGTCGCTGTCGGATTACATCGGCCGTCGCGCGACATACGCCACCTTCTTCGCACTCGGCGCGGCTTTGTATGCGACAATTCCTTCGATTGGGCGCGCGGGCATCGTGGCGCCATTCGTGTTATGCTACGCCGTAATTCTCTCGATGTATGGCGGCGGATTCGCGACCATTCCCGCTTACCTGCGCGACATGTTCGGCACCATGCAGGTGGGCGCCATTCATGGACGTCTCCTTACGGCCTGGTCGACGGCAGGTGTGCTCGGCCCGGTGTTGGTGAATTACATCCGCGAGTATCAAGTTGCGCACGGCGTCGCCAAGGCGAATGCATACGGGTTTACGATGTATGTGATGGCGAGCCTGCTCGTGATCGGCTTCGTGGCGAACCTGGCAATTCGCCCGGTGGACGCGAAGCACCACTTTCGAGGTGTGGCGTGAACGACAACCGCGATTCGAAAGACGGGTTCGCGCTGATCGCTGCGTGGACGTTCGTGCTCGTGCCGACACTGTGGGGCGTTACGCAGACAGTCATCAAGTCGATGGCGTTGTTCCGATAATATCTGTCATCTCGCGCGTGCGAGCGCAGCGAGTGCGCGTCGGGATCACGCGAGTGTGTATTCGTGGCAAGCGATGGCGCCGCCATACCAGATCCCGACACACGCTTCGCGCCTGCGGGATGACAGGTTGCATTTCAGGACAACAGCGTTCGCGCGAGGCGCCAGCGGACCTCGCTCTGGCAAGTTCCCGCTTTGTCGACGAGACGCGATACCGGCGCGTGGTGGCGCCGCAAGGAACTGGGGCTCGCTGGGCGACGTGGGTCATTTGAAGGCTCGAGGAGTTTTCGGCTGCGGCTCTTGCTAAATTTCTAGCATATGCTAGTCTTCTAGCACATCCTCTCCAGGTGTCCAACCCGCATGCACCCAGAACAGCACCTTTCGCGTCGCGAACGGCAGATCATGGACATCCTCCACCGCACTGGCAAAGCCACCGCGGCAGACGTCCTCAACGGCCTATCCGACGCACCATCCTACTCGGCCGTCCGCGCCCTGCTCAAAATCCTGGAGACCAAGGGGCACATCCGGCATGGGGAAGAGGGGCGAGCGTACGTCTACATGCCGATCGTTCGACGGACGGACGCGCGGCAATCGGCGCTCTCACATCTCCTGAAAACCTTCTTCGACAACTCGGCAGAACAAGCCGTGGCGGCATTGCTCGCCATCAAGGGCGAAAAGATGTCTGAAGCAGAGTTGAATCGGATGGGCAAGCTGATCGATAACGCAAAGAAGGAGGGCCGTTGAGATGCATCCCGCCGCGTGGCTCGACCGCCTGGACACGCTGACTCCCGCGTTTACGGACTCGGCGTTACGTGGCGCGCTCGTGCTCCTGCTTGCGCACGTGATCACGCAACTCTTGCGTCGCCGCACTGCCGCCGCACGACACCTGGTCTGGGTGGGTGCGATCCTGGTACAGCTCGCGCTGCCGGTGTTCGCGATCTGGGGTCCGCAATGGAATGTGGTTGTGCCGGATCAGGTCGCGAGTATGATGCCCGTCGATTTGCGTGAGGCGCCGGCGCCGACATTCACGGCTGTTGCAGGTGATGCGGAGATAACAGGCTTACCAACGGCAGCTGCAGGTGCAG
>JBDTXZ010000756.1:0-2637 GCA_040005935.1 bacterium
TTCGTCTTTAGCGTCGCGCCGTCTCAGCGGGTGACGGCGATCCCGAGTTACGCGGTACCGTTGCGACGCGGGATAGAAGGGGCGGGGCACGACAGCACCGAGATCGTCAGCGACGCGCTTGAGCTTGGAGTGGTTCGTCGGCGTCTTCTGAAACATAAGGTCAAAGTCCATTGTCGTGACGGGCGAGCCTTGACTGGCGGCCGCCGGCTTGCCGATGAGCACCGCGTCCAGTCGGCGCTGAACCAGCACACGCGTCACGAGTATGAGGAACGGTTCTGCATTCATGTCCCAATCATACAACATCCTCAGCGGCTAAGCGTCCGCGACAGCGCCGAACGCGCGGCGTAATGTCCGCACATGCCGTGCACGCCGACGCCAGGCGGCGTGGAGGACGAACACAGGTACACGCCGGGAATCGCCGTCGCGTACGGGTGAAGGCTTGCGACTGGACGCGCGAAGAACTGCGCCAGGTCGGCCGCGCCACCGGCGATATCTCCTCCAACGAGATTCGCATTGCGGCGCTCCATGTCGGCAGGAAACATCACGTGCGTGTTCGCAATGCAGTCGCGAAATCCTGGAGCGGCGCGCTCGATCTGGCTCTCGATGCGCTCGCGCATGTCGACGGTGCAACCATTGGGCACATGGCAATACGCCCACAACGTGTGCTTTCCGTTTGGCGCCCGCGTCGAATCGAATCGGCTCGGCTGCACAACCAAAACGTAGGGTCGTTGTGCCGGGCGTCCGATCCACGTTTCGCGCTCGGCAAAGGCGATCTCCTCGGCGGAACCGCCAAGATGTATTGTGCCAGCGGAGTGACACGCTTTCGCCCGCCAGGGCACGACGTCGTTCAGGGCCCAATCCATCTTGAAGACGCCGGGCCCGTAGCGATAACGCGACAGTCGCCACCGATACAATGACGGCATACGGTCGCCGGCCATTTTCACGAATTGTCGTGGCGTGACGTCGCAGAGCACCGCGTGCGATGGCGGCAACTCGCTCAGCGACGTGATCGCTGCGCCTGTGACAATCTCGCCGCCCAGCGAGCGCAGATACGACGCCATCGCATCAGCCAGCTTTTGCGATCCGCCGACCGCAACGGGCCAACCGAACGCGTGCGCGCCGACCAGCAGCCCAAGCGCATAGCCAGCAGTGGAGAGGTGATCGAGCGGCACCATACTGTGCGCCGCGACGCCGGCGAACATCGCGCGCGTTCGTTCGCTCTCGAACATCCGCTTGGCCAATCCGTCCGCGGACTGAATCGCGTGCAGCCCAAAGCGCGCGAGGAGTAGTGGATGTCGTGCTCCGAGGGGTCCGAGCAATGCTTCCATCAAGTCGTCTGCGCGATCGACGAACGGTTCGAGCACGCTTCGGTAGCGCTGTGCATCGACGCGAGGAAGTGCGTCGGCAGTTGCCTGTACGGATCGTTCGACGACGACCGACGTGCCATCATCGAGCGGGTGCGCCACCGGAATGGACGGATGCGCAAACGCCACGCCGTGCTCCGCGAGTGGCAACGTCCTGAGAAACGGTGACGCGAGTGCGAGTGAGTGCACCGCGGCACAGACGTCGTGGACGAATCCAGGTTCCGTCAGCGCCTCCGATCGTATGCCACCACCGATCGTCGGCGCTGCTTCGTAGATCCGTACAGAACGGCCGGCGCGCGCGAGCGTAATCGCGGCGGCCAGTCCATTCGGTCCCGCACCGACGACAATTGCGTCGAGTGTCATCGGGCAAGCTGTTGCGCGAGGCTCACCGATTGAAGGGCTGTTCCTGCACCCAATGAAAACCGCGGCTCTTCAAGAGAAATGAATTGAGCTCTCGCACCGTGGCGTCGAGATGCATGATGCGTCCGCCCATGGTTCCGTCGATGACCAGTTGTTGTGGCGTAACGCGACGATACGTCAGGGACGCCTTCGCCTTTGTGCTGTCCGTAGCCGTAAGCACGAGCGTGTGCTTCACCGTGTCGATCACCGCTGCGTAACGCTTGAAGCTGTCGTCCATCTGCTGAATCGTGGCAAACGCCGGCTGCTGGAAGATGAGACGATGGAAACGATCGCGGTCGGAAAGCAACGCCGGACGCGCCTGGCCGTCGATCGACATGTCAGTGATGTCCCAAATGCCGAAGAGCGGCGACTTTGATGCACCCGCGCCGAACTGCGTCCACCCATCGACGCCCTGATAGACGTTCACCGATAAGACGTAGGCGGCGAACACCAGTTGCGCGACGACCGCGCGTCGGTTGGTGGCCGGAACACGACCGAACGTCGGCTCGTCGCGAATGGCGGTCGACCGATGCAGCACGAACAGCTCGAACAGCCGCTTGGCGTTTGGAGCGATGATCACGATCGACAACACGACCAGGTGAAACGAGAAGAGTTTCACCGGAACGTCGTACGTCATGTTCAGGATGAACACCATGGCCATGTCCATCAAGGCGAGCAACGCACCCAGCGTCGCAGTGCGCGGCCAGAACAGCAGTGACCCGGCCGTGAGTTCCGCGCAGCCGGTAATAACCTCGTACGCCGGCGCAGCGCCGACGGAATACCAGAGCACGCCCATTGGTGAGAAATTGCCGAACGGCTCGACGAGTCGAGCCAGCGCGAGAATGGGCATCTGCATCGGAATCGCCTTCGCGAT
>JBDTXZ010000757.1:0-2634 GCA_040005935.1 bacterium
CCCACGCGGAGTCGCGCAGCGTCTCGACGATTGTGCTCGCGGCGCTGTCGCTGCGCACGCTGTGCAACAGGCGCAGCTTGTGATTGTCCGCAAAGGCAAACATCGCCGCGCGCGAGCCGTCACTATTCCAGCCTGCGAGGTTGTAGGTGCCAACCGTGCTGTCGCTGGCAAAGAGCTTGAGTGGCGTCGCGCGTCCTGACGGAAGCGAAATCCACAGCGCGCGCTGCTTGCCGATCGCGTCCCCGACCTTCGTGCGTATGCGAAGATTCTCCACGTACCCGGTCGCGGTGACGAACTGCGGCACTTCCGCTTGTCGCATTGCAGTCGCCGGGAGGCCGATGATCGCAATGGCTGCGCGGCCATTCGGCGATACATCGAGCGCGACGACACGCTCCGTCGCCGCGATGTAGATGGACTGCAAGCCGGCCGCCTCGCGCGCCTTGCGATCGGATCGCGTCGCGCTGTCGGTAGCGGCGCGGTCACGCACGACGTCGAAGAGGTCGCGCTGCTGTTGCTCGAGGCGTCCGCGCTGTCCCACGGCTTTCGCCGAATCAGTTGGTGCGGGTCCCGTGCGAATGTCGGTCAGCTGCCGCACCTCGCCGCCCGCGAGTGACATCGAGTACGCGTTATTGTCGCGCAGAAAATAGAGCGTCTTGCCGTCGCTCGAGAACGTGGGTCGCGTTTCATTCGCAACGGTTTGCGTGAGGCGCCGCGCTGAGCCATCGGAGAGCCGAACGAGATACAAGTCGCCATTCGCGTCGACGGCGCGCGAGTGGCGGTCTGGTGACAGCGTTCCTTCGACGATATACGGCAGCGCGGAGTCGGACTGCGCCAAGGTCAGTCGTTCAGGGGCGGCACCCGCTACTGCTCGTACACGATACGGACGTAGCGGTTCACGCCAATCGGTGCCCGGCGCATTCCACTGGAAGTAAATCCAGCGCCCATCGGCGCTCCATCGCACGTTCGTCGGCGCTCGGCCATACAACTCCGGCCCGCGCATGATGTTCTTGATGGTGAAGTCAAAGCCGTCGCCCGACGCGACGCGCGTGACAGGTGACGTGGGCGCCTGCGCATTAAGTGCGTGCGCGAACGCGAGCGTACCTAGGCCGATTGTCGTGAGACGCATGAAACGGGGTTAGGAGATCTATTGGAGCAAAGCGGTACAACCGTTTATGGAGCGAAGCGGTAAGATCGATTGTCGTCCTGAGCGAAGCGAAGGACCTGCACGTTTTGTTACGGCGCAACAGCAGGTACAGGTCCTTCGCTTCGCTCAGGACGACATACCTGGGATCAACGCGCCTTCTTCTAATTCACAATCGCCGCTACGCCCATGCTTGTAATACTCAATCGCCGGCCACTGGCATTCTCTGTGCGAACGGAACTTCCGTCGAACGAATGGTGGATCTGCCTTGCAATACGCTCAGCCATGCGCGCGTGCTGTCGGCAAGAATGACAATGACCGCGATGAGGAAGAAGGCGGCAACGGCAGCGTCGAGATAGTCGTTGCTGATCATTCGCCCGAGATCCGCAGCCGACTTTACGCCGGCTGGAAGCACGCCACTGGACTGCGCGTCGGTGAGCGCGCGCGCGTGCGCGAGAAACCCAAGCTTCGGTAGCGGCGAGAAGATCTTGATGTAACCAGCCGTCATGGAGATGACGACGAGCCATGCGAGCGGCACGAGCGTCGTGAACGCGTAGCGCGCCTTGCCCATGCGCATGATGACCGTCGTGGCCACGCACAACGCCACCGTCGCCAGGAGTTGATTCGCGATACCGAACAGCGGCCACAGCGAGTTGATCCCGCCGAGTGGATCGGTGACGCCCTGCCAGAGGAAGTGACCCCACATGAGGACGAAGATGGCGCTCGACATCACCACCGCGGGCGTCCACGTCGTTCGTCCAAATGGCGCCCAGATATGCTTGCCGGCGTCCTGCAGCATGTAGCGTCCAACGCGTGTTCCGGCGTCGAGCGTCGTGAGAATGAACAGCGCCTCGAACATGATGGCGAAGTGATACCAGAGCGCCATCGTCGTGCTTCCGCCTAACGCGCTCGAAAAGAGATGGGCCATCCCAACCGCAAGGCTCGGCGCCCCACCGGTGCGAGACAGCAGTGATGTCTCGCCCACTTGCCTGGCCAGTGCGTCGAGTTCCGAGGGGGTGACAACAAATCCCCAATTGGCCACTGCTGCCGCCGCGCTAACAGTGGTGGTGCCCAGTGCTGCGACAGGAGCGTTGATGGCGAAGTAGACGCCCGGCGTGAGCGAGCACGCAGCAATGAGGGCCAACACGGCGACGAACGACTCCATGAGCATTGCGCCATAACCGATGAATCGCGCGTCCGTCTCACGTTCGATCAACCGCGGTGTTGTGCCAGACGAAATGAGCGCGTGGAAACCACTGATGGCACCGCACGCGATGGTAATGAAGGCGAAGGGGAACAACGCGCCAGCGAACACGGGCCCCGTGCCATCAATGAAGCGCGTGAGCGGCGGCATCTGTAGCGGAGGGAGCACAAAGAGAATGCCGACTGCGAGCGCGAGCACCACACCAATCTTCACAAACGCGGAGAGATAGTCCCTCGGCGCGAGCAGCAGCCACACTGGGAGCACGGACGCAAAGAAGCCATACACCATC
>JBDTXZ010000758.1:0-2633 GCA_040005935.1 bacterium
GGTATGTGGAAGGTGTTCGCGGAAATGCGCAATGGCGGTTGGCTTGCGCGCGACGTTGAATTTCCACGCATGGTGGTTGCTCAAGCGGACGGCTGCGCACCCATGGTGCGCGCGTTCGAAGCGAAAGCCGATCGCGCCACGCCCTGGGAGAATCCCGAGACGCATGCCAGCGGTCTCCGCGTGCCCGGACCTTTGGGTGATCGGTTGATTCTCAAGGCACTCTATGAGAGCAACGGTGATGCAGGGGCGGTGAGCGAGGACACGATCCGAGCTGACACATTGCGTCTGAGCCGCGCATCGGGGGTTGATGCAGCACCCGAAGGTGGCGCCGCACTGGGCGTCCTCGAGTTGCTGGTACGCGAGGGCCGAATTCCAGCCGACGCGGAAGTGCTCGTGTTCAATACGGGGAGTGGGGCCTCGTACAGATTCTGAGCGCGCCGTTCCGGGGACACGAAGCGCATCGAAGGACATGCACTTAATTTCCGCCCATGCGAATCGCGATTCTCGACCCCTTTAGCGGTATTTCCGGCGACATGACACTCGGCGCGCTACTCGGCGTCGGGCTCGATGCCGCGTGGCTGCGTGCACTTCCTGCGCGGCTCGGTCTCGAGAATATCGAGGTCGAGATTCACGAAGTGAAACGCGGTGATCTTGCCTGTTGGAAGGTGGACTTCAAAATCCCACCGCAACCGCACGGGAGGCACATCCACCAGATTCGCGCGTTGGTCGCTAACTCCGGCGCGCCTGCCCACGTGCGCGAGAAAGCCGACGCCGCCTTTTGGGCAATCGCCGAGTCGGAAGGAGCGATCCATGGTCAGGCGCCCGAAAAGGTCCATCTGCATGAGGTCGGTGCGGTGGACGCGATACTCGACGTGGTGGGTGCGATTTGGGGATTTGACGAGCTCGGAGTGAAGGAGGTGCGGTGCGGCCTCCTCCGCACCGGTGACGGGACGGTGCGCGCCGCGCACGGGCTGCTACCAGTTCCCGCGCCTGCGACATTGAAGCTGCTGGAAGGCCACGCGATCAGCCCCGGCCCCGATGGAGCAGGAGAACTCGTTACGCCGACCGGCGCGGCGCTCGTCAAAGTACTCTCCGCCGGTCCGCCCCCATCGGTATACACACCTGTTCGCAGCGGCTTCGGCGCAGGGACGAAGGAATTCCCGGACCGCGCGAATGCGCTGCGCATCATTCTCGCCGATATGTATCAAGTCGACACGCAAGGTCGACAGCATGTCATGCTGCTCGCGTGCGACGTGGACGATATGTCGCCAGAGTATTTGGCGGGAGTCGTCGACCGGGTCCGCGCCGAGGGTGCGCTTGACGTTGTCCTCCTGCCCACAACGATGAAGAAGGGCCGCGCCGGCACGCGCGTTGAAGTCCTGTGCACGCCAATAGATGCGGAGCGGTTCGAGCGACTCCTGCTCACCGAGACGACCTCGATTGGCGTGCGGCGAAGTGATGCCAGCCGAGTTGGACTGACGCGCAGCGAAGTGAGCGTCGAAGTCCTCGGGCACCCGATTCGGCTCAAGGTTGTCGCGCTCCCTGCAGGGGGAACGCGCTCCAAGCCCGAGTTCGACGACGTGCAACGCGTCGCTCTAGCGACGGGACGCCTGCCCGTCGATATTTACCAGCTTGCACTCGGCGCGGCGGAACGGCAGTGACCCGGCCGGGGTACCCAGCGCATCGTCGGCGTCGTCGCCGGCCTACGCTCGATTTTCTCAGGAGATCACTGATGGCACTGTTCGCTACCAAGTCCCTCGCCGCGGGTGCGATGCTCCTCGCGTCGTCCGTTGTCGGCGCGCAGGCCGCGCCCGCGAAGCCGGCGTGCGATGTCGGCGAGACCGCGACTGGCAACGCCGCTCGCGCGACGCTCAGCGTCAACCTCGCACGGGAAGCCGCGTCTCCAGCCGTCGCGGCCACCAACTTGAAGAATGCCGTCAAGTTGCTCGAAACCACGGACAAGAATGACAACGCCGTCGTGAACGCGTACGTCCTGGGTACCGCCATCAGCCTGTGGGCGAACCAGCCGGGAATCGGGCTCAAGCCAACCCGCGCCTCGCTCGGCTTCGCCGGCAACCCAACAGGCACAGTCGACATTTCAGGGACGCTTGATTCGCTCTTCAAGATCGTTGAAACGGCGCGGCCCGTCTGTGTGGAGTACACGGCATATTGGCGCGCCGGACAGAAGTTTTACCTGGACATTGTGAACGGCGCTATCAATTCGCTGAACGCCGACAAGCTCGACTCGGCCGAGTACTACGCGACGCAGGCGAACAAGCTGTATCCGCCGTCGCCCTACGGCACGATGATTCTCGGTGGCGTCGCCGCCAAGCGGAACAACACCGCCAAGGCGATTGAGTACTGGACACTCGCGGCAGAGGCCGCGAACCGCGACACAAGCTATCGCGACGTGCGTCGTCAGATGCTCGCGAACATCGGTAGCGCACAGATGGACGCCGCCAACAATGCGACCGGGGCGGAGAAGGCCGCGGCGGCCCGCAAGGCTGCGGAGACGTACGCACTGCTCATCGCCGTGCCGGGCTCACATGGTTCGTACGTGAGTGGCGGACGCCAGCAGCTTCAGGCCGCCTATCTTATGGCCGGTGATACGGCCGCTGCGGCAAAGACGTGGG
>JBDTXZ010000759.1:0-2633 GCA_040005935.1 bacterium
GTGTGTCGTCAACGCGCAATCATCTTGCCGTCGCGATGTATCAGAACGTGAAGGGCCGGGTCATGTTGTTCGACCGCGCAAAGGGAAAGTGGACGCACCGCGTGCTGACCCTGCCGGACAACATGTCGACGGACATTACAAGCGCGGAACCGATAAGCGATGACGTGCTGCTCAGTGTCACCGGATTCCTGACGCCGAGCAGCGTGTGGTTGGCCGATGCGCGCAAGGGAACGGCGTTGAGCATCAAGGCGCTCCCCGCAAAGTTCGATGGGTCGTCGAGCGTCGTGGAGCAACTCGAGGTTTCGTCGAAGGACGGAACCAGGATTCCATATTTTCTGGTGCATCCGAAGAACATGAAGCGTGATGGCTCGAACCCGACGATTGTATACGCGTACGGTGGGTTCGAGGTGTCGATGACGCCCTACTACTCGGAGTACACGGGCAAGCTGTGGCTCGAAAAGGGCGGCGTGTTCGCGGTGGCGAACATTCGCGGCGGCGGCGAGTTCGGGCCCGCATGGCATGACGCCGGCCTCAAGACCCATCGTCAGGTGATCTACGATGATTTTGCAGCGGTTGCCCAGGATCTCATTGCGAAGAAGGTGACGACGCCGCGCCGCCTCGGCATTCAGGGCGGTTCGAACGGCGGCCTGCTGATGGGAGTCGAGTTTACGCAGCATCCGGAACTCTGGAGTGCGGTGGACATCCAGGTGCCGCTGCTCGACATGTTGCGCTTCGAGCAGATCCAGGCGGGGGCGTCGTGGGTGGGTGAATACGGAAGCGTGAGCGTTCCAGAAGAGCGCGCGTTTCTCGCGTCGATCTCGCCGTATCACAACCTGAAGGCGGGAGTGACGTACCCGACGCCGCTCATCTGGACCACCACGAAGGATGATCGCGTTGGTCCGCAACACGCGCGCAAGTTCGCCGCCAAGATGGGCGAGATGAAGCTCCCCTATCTCTTTTACGAAGTGCTCGAAGGAGGACACGGCTCCGGCGCGAACATCGAGCAGCAGGCGCACACTGAGGCGATGGAGTTCACCTACTTCGCGCGACAGCTGATGGACCCCGTGAAGGTTGTTCCGTAGCTCTTCACCGGACTGGAGCAACGCCACTCCATCGCGGGTTCTTGCCGCCCCACGTCTTCTTGCGCGCCGTGGTCGCCAAGGCATATTTGCGACTAACAGCTGTATGCTTCTCGGGTCGTTGTCCCTTCCCTTCACACGAAATGCA
Organism: bacterium; assembly: GCA_040005935.1. Taxonomy (GTDB): domain Bacteria; phylum Gemmatimonadota; class Gemmatimonadetes; order Gemmatimonadales; family Gemmatimonadaceae; genus AG11. The sequence goes on from JBDTXZ010000759.1 coordinate 1,228, forward strand.
TCGTGTCGCAAGCCATTAGAGTCGGCATCGTAACCTTCCTCGTCGCGGTAGCGATCGTTGTCTTTGCACATGGGCGAGCGGACCTTCGACTTGGAGTTCCGGCGGCGTTGGGAGTTGCCGGCGCTTTGCTGGCTGCGTTCGTAACGCGATGGCGCAGGCGGTCGATGTCCGACCCGCGCGTCTAGCTATTGCGTTGCTTCTGTCGGCGCTGCGCGAGGGACGTGGTTGTTTGTGTGAGCTGGGGTCATGCGGAGCTTCGCTTGACGGGCGCAACCGCGGAGAAGGTACTCCGCTCTTCGTGGAGTCATCCTACGGGCACGGAACTGAAGCAGGCGAAGTTTGGCGGTGCGGGCCCGTGGCAGGACGTCGACTGGAATGCGCTTCGCAAGAAGACGAAGTCAGTTCTTGCACTCGTAAAAGGGGCGCTCGGTGGCGTGCAGCCGGTGGGGCTTCGAGTTACGTGGTCGCTACCCGCCGCAGCCGAGCGCGTGCGAGCCGGTGCGCGCGAGCTCGTGGGAGAATACTCCTCGACGCCCGCGCTTCCCGAGTGAGCGCCTAAGGCCCACTGCGTACTGGAGTCTGGAACCGGACGCGATAGAAACGACGAGTGCGACGCGATGCGTTCGCAGACGACGAACTCCACCCCATGCCTGCGCGCTGACACTCGCGGCGCACTGAATTGCACTGAATCGCACCGAGTTCATCCGCTGTGCGTTTCTTCCGCTCGAATGAGTCGACCCAGCCGCTCTCGCAGTGTCGCCTGCGACATGGTGCCGACGATGCGATCGACCAATGCGCCGTCACGAAACACGAGCATTGTGGGCAGGCCACGCACGCCAAGACGCGCCATGGTCCGTGGGTTCGCGTCCGCATCGATCTGTAGCACGCGGAGCACCGACGCGTACTCCTGCGCGACCGTCTCGATGATCGGCGCCATGAGGTGACAGGGCGGACACCACTCAGCAGAGAACTCGACGGCGACGAGCCCTGTGCCTGGAGCGACATCATTCGCGAAGCTCTCGTCTGTCGCGGCGGGAAGGTTGAGGGATGTTGGCATGGTGAAATCTCCTTGGATGACTTCTGTTGTCGTGTGCATTGCATCGATCGCAGTGAGCCTACAACTTGAAGTGCACTTCATGTCAAGCTCCCAGCCTGGTTTGTCATCCTGAGCGAGCGAAGCGAGACGAAGGACCCGCACCTTATTTCCGTGCACAGGAGACCAGATGGACGGCATGGGCATCGGTGAGGTCGGTCGGCGGACAGGCCTGCAACCCTCCGCGATTCGGTATTACGAGCGGATTGGCCTCCTGCCCAAGCCCCAGCGCGCAGGCGGCAAGCGGCGTTACGACGCGAGCGTGCTCGAGTGGCTGTCCCTCATCGCCCTGGCGCGCGAGGGTGGCTTTACG
>JBDTXZ010000760.1:0-2629 GCA_040005935.1 bacterium
CACTTACACGATCTCATGCGGGCGCGCGTCGCATGACGGGTCGCTCGGTGTTTGTGGCAATCGCCATTGCATTTGTGGGCGTTGCCGGGTGCAAGAGCAAGGGGAGTGCCCCTCCGGTCGCGGCGAAGGCGACGCTGGCCGACAGTGCGGAGCAGGTGCTGTACAACACGCACTCGCTCTTGACGGACAAGGGCGTGCAACGCGGTGAGATGTTCGCTGACACGGTCTTCGTCTTTGACGACAACACACGCTTCGAGATGCGGAAGGTGCGCGTCACCTTCAACACGGCGACGGGCGCGAAGGACGGCGTCATGAGCGCAGATCGCGGGCGATACAATAACCGTCAGCAGATGCTCGAAGGATTCGGCAACGTCATCATCGTCAACAACGAAGGCAAGCGATTGACGTCTCCACAGCTCAGGTATCTCCAAGGCATCAACGAAGTCTCGAGCGATACCTCGTTTACGCTCCTGGAGCCTGGAAAGACCGTTTCTGGAATCGGGCTCAAGGCCGACCCGCAGCTAACGCATGTCCGCGTGCTCCGGAACTTCGGCGGCAAAGGCTCATTTACGCTACCCAGCCAATGAGTCGCGCTTTCGCAATCGCATTGCTCCTGTCGATGTCGGCGACCGGGCAGGCGCTCGGACAGGCGCCCCAGGGCCGTTGCAAGTTCGTGATTGATCAGACCCCAACGACTTCGTTCATCGCGCTCAAGCTGCCGAGCGGCGAGTATAACAGCTATCTCGGGGGCGGGGTGATCGCGCGTTGCCCGTCGCAAAAGATCGTCCTCAAGTCCGACAGCCTCGAGCAGTACGGCGACGAAGGACGCTTCTTCTTCATTGGTCACGTGGATTACAAGGAGCCACGCCTGAAGCTGAAGTCTGACTTCCTCACCTACTTTCAGCGCGAAGAGCGCCTGTTGGCGTTCCTCAACGTTGACGCGACACTTCCGAGCGGTTCGACGATGAAGGGAGCCTCGCTCGAGTATTTCAAGCCAATTCCAAAGACGCGTCCAAAGCAGAAAGCCACTGCGCTCGGCCGTCCGACGATGACCATTGTCGACAAGGACGCGCAAGGCAAGCCGCAACCACCTGTCACAATCACCGGCAATACCATCTGGCTCGACGGCGACAGCGTTGTCGCCTCAGCGGGCGAAGTGGTAGTGGTTCGTCCGGAGTTGACCGCGACAGGAGACTCCTTGTTTCTCGACGGTGGCCCTGGGCTCGTTCGCATCATGCGGAACCCCAAGATCACCGGCACAAAGGGTCGGCCATTCACACTCGTGGGCGAAACCATCGATCTCCTATCGCGCCGGAAAAAACTCGAACGCGTGCTTGCGAAGAACAAGAGCGAGGCTGTGAGCGAAGATCTGGTGCTCAAGTCCGATACGATCGACTTGCGCGTCACGGACGATCTCCTCCAGCGCGCCATCGTGTGGGGCAAGAGTCGCGCGCACGCGAACTCGCCAACGCAGACCATCGTCGCCGATTCGATCGACGTGCTCATGCCCGGCCAGCGCGTGCGCGTGATGCACGCCGTGCGGCTCGCCTCTGCCGAGGGAATGCCGGCGGACACGACGAAGTTTCATCCAGAAGAGAAGGATCGACTGACAGGGGACACCATCATCGCGCAGTTCGATTCCATCCCCAAGAGTGATACGACGTCCAAGCCGCGAATCCGCGAGCTCGAGGCAATCTCGAAAGCCACATCGCTTCAGCACCTGGCCCCGCACGACTCGACGCTGCGCAAGCCGGATATCAACTACGTATGCGGAAAGCGCATCACAGTGACCTTCGATTCCGCGAAGGTAAAACTCGTGAAGGTCGACGCCTCAGATCCGCCCTGCGGCGGGGTGTATCTCGAGGCACGGTCGGATTCCGTGCGCACGACTGCTCCACCGGGCGCGACCCCAACTGGGGCTACTCCGCCGCGCACGACGCCTCCGGCGCAGGTACCGACGCCCACACCAACGCCGGCGACCACTCGCCCGGCTACTCCGGTAAAGCCCGAATGACCGGCCCAGGCATCCAGACGCTTGTCGATCGCCTCTCACGTGGCGATCGCTCGACTGCACTCGCACTCCACGCGCTCATCTGCGCGGCGGACTCCGAAGGAACGGCGCAACTCGACGATGTCGCCGTCAACTATCGCCGCGATCACCTTGGCGCGCAGCGCGCCGCGGGGCGCGACGCTGAGCGCGAAGCTGGTGAGTTGAGCATGGATCAGGTTCGTGCGCATCTCGCGAGCTCCGTGCTGCCACGCCTCGCATCCGATGGTGTTGTCTCGCTCACGCCTGTCAGCGCGCTCGAACCCACGGCGCGCTTGCGCATCGCGCCCGCTCTGTGGGCCGAGATCCGCGTTATGCGTGAGGCAGTCGCCGACGCATTCCGGCAGACGGGCGAGCACTCGGCCGCGCGCGATTCGTGGCCGGCACCCACACCGGCTACAGCAGCGCCGGGCAGTGTGCTCGAAGCCCGCGGACTGTCCAAGGTCTATCGGAAACGACGCGTCGTAAATGACGTGGCCCTTCGCTTGCAACAGGGCGAGATTGTCGGACTGCTGGGCCCGAATGGCGCGGGCAAGACGACCACCTTCTACATGATCGTGGGACTCATCCAGCCGCTCAACG
>JBDTXZ010000761.1:0-2625 GCA_040005935.1 bacterium
ACACCCAGCAGTTCGTGAAACGTCGCGAGCTGGTCGGCCAACCGCGGCATCCAGTCCTTAAGCGCTGGACGCGGAAGCCCAAGGCCACCGGCATGCGTGAGGCTCAGGACGCCCAGCAACTCCTCGCCGCGCCTGACGCACGCGGCGGAGACGTACGAGACGTCTTCCTGACCCACAGTCTGCACCACGCCGGTCTCCGCTGACCACTGCACGAGCGGCCCCCACTCGGCGATGTTGAAGTGCTCGGGCCGCGACGCCGACGACGACCACACCGAAGGCGACAGCGAGTCGCGATCCGCGCGCCAACGCCCGTAGATCGCTTCTTCGGCGCCCGCGACGTCCCTGAAATCTGCAAGGAGCTTGGCGAGCAGCGCCTGATCGTGCTCTACGTCCTTCGCTTCGAAAGACACCCGGACATCACGCCGGAGCGCCTCAGCTCCGACACCAACGTCCTCGTCTGTCGAAGGAATGTCGGCATCGATCCTCGCCAGACGCGCATGCGCGGCGTTCAGTGCTTGGCGCGCGCGCCGAGACTGTCGAAGAGCGTAGCCCGCCGCGAAGAGGGCGGCGACGGCAAGAGCGATGGCCGCGACGAGCAACATGGCGACGATTCAACGATGAAGAATGCGCGCGGCCGCGACTGCCGCGCCAAAGCCGTTGTCGATGTTCACGACGGTGACCCCGGCCGCACAACTGTTGAGCATCGTGAGCAGCGGCGCAAGCCCGCCGAACGCCGCACCGTACCCGACACTCGTCGGCACGGCGATGACCGGCACACGCGCCAGGCCTCCGACAACCGACGCGAGCGCGCCGTCCATGCCCGCAACGACAATGATCACCGCCGCCGAATCGAGTGCCTCCCGGCGCGAGAGCAATCGATGAATGCCAGCGACGCCGACATCAGTGAGTCGTTCGACGCGACACGCCATCGCATTCGCCGTGACGGCGGCCTCTTCGGCGACTGGCAAATCGCTCGTGCCGGCCGTGACGATCAGCAGCGTATCGGTCGAAAGCTCGGGAGGCGTTTCGGGGCGGAGAAAGCATGTCGCCGCGATGACGCTGTGTTCGATGCCTGGCAACGCCTCGGCGAGAGGAGCGACTGCCTCGGGCGCAACTCGTGTCACAAGGACGCCGTCACCGCGTTCCGCGATGCGTCGCGCGATACCGACCAGCTGCTCTACCGTCTTCCCACCTCCGTACACGACTTCCGGAAACCCTTGCCGAAGTGCGCGATGGTGGTCGATTGTCGCGAAGCCGAGCGATTCAACCGGGTCTGCGGCCAGCGAATCGAGCGCGCGCTCGACGGGCGTGGACCCTTCGGCGACGCGGGTGAGCAGCTCGCGCACCCGCTCGCGCCTCATGCGGCGTCCGCTTCCTGGTGGTCGTGCTCCGGCTCATCCACGAATGGCGTCGCATAGCGTTCAGCGTTCTCGAGAAAGTCAGAGAAAATTCCTTCGACCTCGCCGAACGACGTCACGGCGTAGAGCTTCTTTCGTAGCTCCGCACCGCCATGCAAGCCCTTGGCGTACCATCCCAGGTGCTTGCGAAATTCGATGGCCGCACCGCGCGGATCGGTTTCGTACGCCATCACCTTGCGCGCGTGATCGAGTGCAATTGCGAACCGCTCCGCAACCGGCGGTGCGGGTCGCTTTGCTCTACCAGCCATGAGGTCCTTCACCTGGTTAAAAATCCAGGGCTGACCGTATGAGCCGCGCGCGATCATGATCCCAGCGCAGCCCGTCTGCTCGTGCATGCGCACGGCGTCCTCCGCCGTCTTGATATCGCCATTGCCGAGTACGGGGATATCGAGCGCGGCGGAGACGGCGGCGATCTCCTCCCAGCGCGCACTGCCCGTGTACATCTGGGTGCGCGTACGGGGGTGCAACGCGAGGACGCGAACGCCGGCGTCCTGACACCGCAGTCCGATAGTGACAGGGTCGCGCATCTCTTCGTTCCAGCCACTGCGGATCTTGCACGTAACGGGCAGGTGCGTTGCCGACGCCACCGCGCGAATGACTTGCTGGACGAGATCCAGGTCGCGAAGACACCCGGATCCACCGTTGCGCCGCACGACCTTCTTGACCGGACAGCCGAAATTGATGTCGATGAATTCAGGCTGGAACACATCGGAGACGAAGCGTGCCGCCTCGCCCATCGCGACCGGGTCGGCGCCGAATATCTGCACGCCAATCGGACGTTCTCCGGGACCGAACGACAGCTTGTGGATCGTCGCCTCGTTCTCGCGGCGGATTCCCTCTGCCGACAGAAATTCCGTGACGACGACATCAGCGCCATGCTCGTGGCACAGTTGCCGGAACGGCGATTCCGACACGCCGGCCATTGGCGCGAGGTAAAGCGGAACGCTGACGTCAAGCGGAAAAGGAAACTTCATTCGACAAAGTTACCGAGTTGCAGATTTCCCAGCAACGACCTTTGTTTGACAATGCGCGGCGCGCGCGGGTACGTTTCGCGGTTCGACCACGACGACTCGCCGCTCGAGCGGCTCAGGTATCGCCCAAGCACCGGATTCAACGAGATGGAACTGCGCGAGTTCTTTAGCGAAGACGCAATCAGGCTCGAGCTCGAGGGAGAGACGAAGGACGACGTCCTCAAGGAGCTCATCGG
>JBDTXZ010000762.1:0-2608 GCA_040005935.1 bacterium
GCTCCGCGTGTCCGGCGCCAACGCCCGCAGCGCGGCGCAGCCAAGCGCCTCGGCTCCGTCCCACGCGATCCAGAGCATGCCTCGAGGCGCGACGTACGGCTCGGGAAGAGTCGCGACGACGCGCTCGGCGGCAGCCGCGTCGTGGTTCGCCGAGTGGGCAAGGAGGTGGGCTCGCACCAACAACCGCGCGGCGGCGATGGAGGCGGCATCTCCAACGCTCCGAATCTCGATCTTCATCCGGTCACTCGGTTCCATCATCGCAATCTCCAATACCGACACTGACGATACATCCTTAACACGTTGTCGAATGTGACGCGAAGGACGGTCGGTAATGTTCGACACCTCGTCAATGCCGCATGAGGGCGGCAACACACCTGCGCGCGTAGCTTTCGCCAATGCCCAGGCAGCCAGGCTCGATCCAGATGCTGAACGTCGAAGGTCTTCCGGTGACGGGCGATCAGCCGCTGACCATTCGCGTCGAAGCCCTCATCCGTCGAGCGATTCTTTCCGGCAACCTGGTCGCAAACACGCGGCTCCCGTCATCACGCGTTCTCGCGCTGGACCTCGGCGTCTCGCGACACACCGTCGAGCATGCGTTCGAGCAGCTCGTGGCGGAGGGGTTTCTCGTGCGCCGGCGCGGGTCGGGCACCTTTGTGGCGAGCGCCGTACCGGAGCGGGAGCAGCCACCGCTCGCGCGGGAGAACGGAGTGGTCGAGGCGCAGCCTGCGTCTTCAGTGTCGCAACGAGGCGCCCTGATCGCAGCGTATGCAGGGCGTCGTGAACCGACGCTTGGCACTGCGTTCACTCCGGGAATACCCGCGGTCGAATTCTTCCCGCGGGAGGTATGGCGTCGGCTCATGTCGCGCGCGATGAGTCGTGCGGAAGTCGACGACTGGTCATACGGCGCGAGCAATGGCCTGCCCGAGTTGCGCAGCGCGATCGCGGCGCACATCGCCGGTAGCCGAGCGGTCGCGTGCACCCCCGACCAGGTGATCGTCACGACCAGCGCGCAACAGGCGGTCGATCTCGTTGCGCGCGTGCTCATCGATCCAGGCGACTCCGCGTGGGTCGAGGATCCCTGTTACCCGCTCGGCGTGCAGCTCCTCAAGGCTGCCGGTGCGAACATATGTCCTGTCCCGGTGGATGCCGACGGTCTCGACGTGGACATCGCACTCGAGCGCGCGCCGCTGGCTCGACTCGCATACGTGACACCGTCGCACCAATACCCGAGCGGCAGTCTCATGTCGATGTCGCGGCGACAGGCGCTGCTTGCATGGGCGGAGCGAGAGCGCGCGTGGATCATCGAGGACGACTATGACGGCGACGTCCGCTATGCCGGCCGGCCGCTCGCGTCACTCCAGGGACTCGATGCCGCGGGACGAGTGATCTACATCGGCACCTTCAACAAGACGATGTTCTCGTCGCTACGATTGGCGTACCTCGTAGCGCCGCCATCGCTGGTTGAGCCGTTCCTGGCGGCCAAGCACATGATGGACGGTCACACGCCGACACACACCCAGGCCGCGATGACGCGCTTCATCGACGACGGCCACCTCGCGACGCACCTGCGCCGCTTGGTCGGTGCGTACGACGAACGTCGCCAGGCACTGTTATCAGCACTCGAAGGCCTTTCGGACGTGCTCGACGTCGGTCCCTCCGACGCCGGGCTTCATCTCACCGCGTATCTCCGGCACGGCGTCGACGACTCCGCTGTGTCGCGCGAATGCCAGAACGCAGGCGTCGACCTGTATGCGCTCTCACGCTTCTATTTTGGCCCCCCGCGCTCCGGATTCGTGCTTGGCTTTGCGTGTTCGTCCCCGTCGCGGACCGAGGAGGCGATGCGCACGGTCGCTCGCGAAATTCGAAAAGTGGTCCGCTAGATCGTCGCGAAGTGGCCCGTTTAAGCCGGCCGCCGAGCAATAGCTTCGTGTGGTCGCCGGATCGCGCTGCAGCGTCGGCGAGGCTGCGCGACCCTCTTCTGTGACGGAGAAACGGACAATGGACATTCGCGCAGGCGCGTACGTGTGCGCGCTCGCCGCCGCAGGCGTCGTCATGCTCAGTGAACCGAGCGAGCGGAAGGACGCACACGAAGATACGCCAGAACTCTACGCGCCTAATACCATCTCCACCGCGGACAACGAGCTCAACTCGGCGTTCATGCCCGATGGTCGCACGGTGTACTTCACGCGTAAAGCCGGCGCCGACGGCAAGCTCGGTGTCATTCTCGTGAGCAGGCTGCAGCGAGATGGCCAGTGGGGCACGCCCGAGGTCGCGAGCTTTTCGGGTCACTATCCAGACTACGACCCGTTCGTGTCGCCGGACGGATCGCGTCTCTTCTTCATCTCGACCAGGCCGATTGCGGAACACGGACCGTCTCGCGACTTCAACATCTGGTTCGTCGACCGTTCGGGCACAGGCTGGACCGCAGCTCGCAACCTTGGCTCCCCTGTAAACGGTGATGGTGATGAGCTGTATCCGTCAATTGCGTTAGACGGCACGCTGTACTTCAGCGGCTGCGGTCGCAAGGACTCGCGTGGCCGTTGCGATCTCTACCGCTCGCGTTATCGCGACGGACACTATCTCGATCCGGAGACGCTTGGGGATTCGA
>JBDTXZ010000763.1:0-2607 GCA_040005935.1 bacterium
CTCGGTTGATCTCGTCCGCCAGCACAATGTTCGCGAACACCGGCCCGTGCACGAACTTGAAGAAGCGACGACCAGTCGCGTGGTCTTCCTCCATGATCTCCGTTCCCGTGATGTCACTGGGCATCAGGTCCGGCGTGAACTGCACCCGCGAAAACTGAAGATCCAACGCCTCGGCAACCGTCTGCACCAGCAGCGTCTTCGCCAGTCCGGGCACACCCACGAGCAGCGCATGGCCGCCCGCGAGAATGGACGCCACGAGATTGTCCACCACTTCGCGCTGGCCAATGATGCGGCGCGCAATCTGCTCGTTCAGCGCGCTACGCGCCGTCGCCAGGTGATCGAGCAACTCCAGGTCGCGATCGTCATCGCGCGATTGGCTGACTTTGAGAGAGCTCGTCACGGGGTCGGGTTAGGCACGAAGAATGAGACAACCGCGGGCGACAGAAGGTTACCCCATCGCCCGCTGCGTCAAAAGGCACAGCGCCACATTACAGGTACCCACTTGGATACCCTGTCTGTCTACTACGTCGTCCCACCGTGAACCGATGAGGCCGTGCCGCCACCCAGCTGGTACCGCTACTCGCAAAATCGCGGCACTCTACCGATACCTATTTGTAGTATCGCGGCCGGTCCCTGATCCAACTGCACCACTGAACCACGGAACGTGACGTCTCCCAACACCCTCGAGCTCCAGCTGCGCGTCCACCGCATCGTCCGGCTGGACTATCTCGTACGACTCGGGACGTATCCGCTGTACCTGGTGCTCTACGGCCTCCACATGTGGCCACGCAGCGTATCGCCGATGGCGTGGGTGGTGATCATCTGGCAAACACTGCTGTGGCCACACGTCGCATACTTCACGGCGAAGCGGAGCCCGGCCGACAGTAAGCGCGCCGAGCTGCGCAACCTACTCGCAGACTCGTTCTGCATTGGCCTGATGGTGCCGTTCACGGCCTTTAGCCTGTGGCCGAGCGCGACGGGGTTTCTCGCGGTCAATGCGGGGAACATGCTGAATGGCGGATGGAAATTCGCCGCACGCGGTCTGGCATGTTTCTGTGCTGGCGTGCTCCTGGCCACCGCCATCGTCGGCTTTCATCCCGACGTGATGGCGGCCTCACTCACCACACAACTCCTCAGCCTGTTGGTGCTCATCGCGTACAGCTCGGCGTTCACCTACGTGACGTACAAGCAGTCGCAAAACATGGTGCTGGCCGGCCGCCAGGTGCGCCAGCAGAATGCGCAGATCGAGGAGAAGGGCGTGCTGCTGGAAGAGCGCTCGCACCAGCTCGAAACGGCGCTCCATGCGGCCGAATCGGCCAATGCGGCCAAGAGCAACTTCCTGGCGAACATGAGCCACGAGCTGCGCACGCCGCTCAACTCCATCATCGGCTTCGCCAACATCCTGCTGCGCAACACATCCCAGAATCTCCGCACGCAAGACATCAAGTACCTCTCGCGCATCAGTGTCAACGGCTCACACCTGCTCACGCTCATCAACGGTGTGCTCGACCTCTCGAAGATCGATGCGAAGCAGATGCAGCTCGAGCTCACGTCTGTCGACATCGCCGCATTGCTGCGCGAAGCGCTGAGTGAAATGGAGCCGCAGGCCGAGTCGCGCGAGGTGGAGCTGGTTGCCGACGTACCCGCCGTCGCCACGCTGCACACCGACCGCTCTCGGCTCAAGCAAATCGTGCTCAACCTGCTGAGCAACGCGGTGAAGTTCACGCATTCCGGGCGCATCACGCTGCGCCTGGTCACGGATCCGCGCTCTGGCATGCCTGCACGCATCGACGTGATCGACACGGGCATCGGCATTCCTGCCGACCGGCTGCACGCGGTGTTCGACCCATTTCAGCAGGAAGACGAGACGACGTCGCGCCAGTACGGTGGCACCGGCCTGGGACTCACGATCACGCGGTCACTCGCGCACCTGATGGGCTGGCGCATCGAGGCAACGAGCGAAGTGGGTGTCGGTTCGACGTTCAGCGTGGTCATGTCGCGCGACCCCACAGCGGTCGCGGCCACGCGGAACACGATCGAGATGCAGGCGGTGGGCGCACAGGCGCAGGCGATGATGGGCCTGGCCAATGCGCCGTTGCGCGTCCTCATCATCGACGACGAGGCCGATGCGCGAACGATTCTCACGAACCAACTCGAGGAACTGGGCTGCGACGTCATCTGCGCCGCATCGGCGGACGAAGGCATCGCGCTCGCGCAACGCGTAAAGCCGGATCTCATCACGCTCGACATCATGATGCCGCGCAAGAATGGCTGGGATGCCCTGCGGGAATTGAAGGCGAACGCCGACGTGCGCGATATACCGGTCGTCGTCGTTAGCGTGGTTGCCAACGAAAAACGTGGCCGCCTGCTTGGCGCCGTCGACTTCATTGACAAGCCTGTGATGCGCGATGCGCTCATCGGCGCGATCAGGCGGAATGTCGGCAAGATGGGCCCGCCGCGCGTGCTGCTGGTGCACGACAAGCTGACGGACCTGCGGCGCTACAAGGAGCTCACTGATCCGGATATCCTCTCGCTCGAGATTGCCGGCAACGTTGCCGACGCGCGTGAGATGATGCGGTTGTCGCCGCGCCCGATCGACCTCGTCGT
>JBDTXZ010000764.1:0-2604 GCA_040005935.1 bacterium
ATTTGGTCGTCGAAGTCCTCTCGCCCGACGAGGCGCCCGCCGCGCTCGAAGACAAGTTGCGCGACCTGTTCGCACGGCTCGCACCAAGCTGAAAGCCAGTTCGCCCTCACCGAACACGCGCTCAGATGCGAACTTTTGAAAAGCCAGGGTTCACCCCGCCATTCGTCCGAGGTCTCGCATGCTCGGTATTTCCCGCATAGCTCTCCGCTGCACGCCCATCGCGTTCACCGCAGCGTTGGCCGCGTGCGCCTCCATGCGCAGCATTCCAGGCTCCCCGGCCTTCCCCGCCTCGCAGCCGCTCGCGGCGCTCGACGCGCACAACCTCGTCCCCGCGCCGACATCCGTCACAGCCGGCGGCGGCTCGGCATTCACGCTGACGATCGCCTCAGCCATCGTCGCCCCCGCCGCGAACGCTGACGCCGCGCGCGTGGCCGAAATGCTCGGCGCACTCCTCCGTCACCCAACTGGCTTCCCCCTCGTCGTGGTCGCAACCGATGCCGCAGCGCCGCGCGGGGCCCTCGTCATGCGACTCGGTGGCCCACCAGAACTTGGCGCCGAAGGTTACGACATCAACATCACAGCGGACTCGGTTCGCCTCACCGCCACATCCGCAGCGGGACTGTTCCACGCGGTGCAGACGCTCAGGCAACTCCTCCCAGCCGGCGTCGAATCGCAACACAGCCAGGCGCGTATCGCCAGCGCGTGGACGCTCCCACCCGGACACATCGTCGATCGTCCACGCTTCGCATGGCGCGGCGCAATGCTCGACGTCGCGCGCCACTTCTTTACGGTCGACGAGGTCAGGCAGTTCGTTGACATCCTTGCGCTGTACAAGATCAACACGCTGCACTTGCACCTTGCCGACGATCAGGGCTGGCGCATTCAGATCGACTCATGGCCGAAGCTCACCCAACTCGGCAGTATCACGCAGGTGGGCGGTGGACTCGGCGGCTTCTATACCAAGGACGAATACGCGTCGCTCGTCCGCTACGCGCAGGATCGCTTCATTACCATTGTGCCCGAGATCGACATGCCGGGCCACACCAACGCGGCCATCGCGTCGTACCCGGAACTCGGCTGCTCTCGCCCAACCCCAGGCATCTACGGCGGAACACAACCACTCGGCCTTTACACAGGCACGCAAGTCGGTTTTAGCACATTCTGTCCCGATAGCGAAGTGACGTACCGCTTCGTCGACGACATCGTCCGCGAGCTCGCGCTCATGACGCCTGGCGCATACCTGCACATCGGTGGCGACGAGGTACACGCGCTGGCCCCCGCGCAATACGCGAAGTTCGTCGAGCGCGTGCAGGACATCGTGTACAAGCACGGCAAGACGATGGTGGGCTGGGAAGAAATCGGCGGTGCAAAACTCAGGTCCACGACACTCGCGCAAAAGTGGAAACCCGACACCTTGCTTCTCGCACTGAAGCAAGGCTCGAAGCTCATCATGTCGCCTGCAGCCAAGTCCTATCTCGACATGCGCTACGGCAGCGGAACGGAGCTCGGTCTCGAGTGGGCGGGTCTCGTCCCCCTGCGCACGGCGTACGAGTGGGATCCCGTCACGTACCTCAATGGCGTGACGGAAGCATCGGTCGTCGGTGTCGAGGCCCCGCTGTGGAGCGAGACCATACAGAACATTACCGCAGCCGAATACCTGCTGTTACCGCGCTTGCCGGCGATCGCCGAGTTGGGTTGGAGCGGCACGTCCACGCATGATTGGGAGAGCTTCCGTCGCCGCATCGCGGCGCACGCGCCACGGTGGCGCCTGCTCGGCATGAATTACTACGCGTCGCCGGAGGTGTCGTGGTAAGTCATCGCATGCCCGGCATTCGCGCGACCGGCTTGGTCTGGATGTGCGCCGCGTTCGCGGTCGCCGCTGGTGCGCAGGCTCCTCCGTCCGCACCGGCGACAACCATCCTCCGCGCCGCACGACTCCTCGATGTGAAGAGCGGCACCGTGTCGAACGATGCGTACATCATCGTCGAGGGTGACCACATCAAGGCCGTCGGCAGCGGCGCTGCGACGGCGAGCGGCGCACGCGTGATCGATCTCGGGAACGTGACGCTGCTCCCCGGTCTTATCGACACACACACCCATCTCCTCCAGAACTACAACGGACGCCTCGGCGGCGACGACGAGAATATGTTGAACACCGTCGCCACCATGTCGCCCGCCGCGCGCGCGCTGCTCGGCGCACAGATGGCGCGCGAGGATCTCGAAGCCGGCATCACCGCCGTGCGCGATCTCGGCAACTCCGGCTGGAACGGCGACGTCGCACTCAGGGATGCGATCAACAAGGGCTACGTCGTCGGACCGCGGATGCAAGTGTCGACGCGCGCTCTCTCCGCCGCGGGCGGCCAGTTCGGCGAGCTCCAACCGGCGGCGCAGGCGCTCGTCGAACAGGAATACGCCGTCGTCAGCACACCCGACGAAGCTCGACGCGCCGTACGTCAGGCATTCTATGATGGCGCCGACCTGATCAAGGTCATCGTGAACACCGGCTCGCGCGTCGTCTCGCTCGAGGAGATGAAGGCCATCGTCGAGGAAGCAAGAAGAGTCGGCAAGCGCGTCGCTGCGCATGCCATCGGCGACACAGCGACC
>JBDTXZ010000765.1:0-2598 GCA_040005935.1 bacterium
GCACACCCGAAAGACGTCTTCGCCAAACCCGACGGATCGAGTCCATGGCTGGCCACAGTAAATGGAAAAACATCAAGCACTACAAGGCGGTTACTGACGCCAAGCGTGGTGTCTTGTTCACCAAGCTCATTCGTGAGATCACGATGGCCGCCAAGCTTGGCGGCGGCGATCCGGCCGGCAATGCTCGGCTGCGGATGGCCATCGACGCGGGGCGCGCCAAGTCGCTCCCGCGTGACAACATCGAACGCGCCATCAAGAACGGCACCGGTGAGCTCAAGGGAAATGACATTCAGGAAGCGACCTACGAGGGCTACGGTCCCGGTGGCGTCGCACTGATTGTCGATACGATGACGGACAATCCGACGCGCACCGTCGCCGATGTGCGCCACAAGTTCTCGCGCGCCGGCGGCAATCTCGGCACGCCTGGTTCAGTTGCGTTCATGTTCGACAAGAAGGGCCAGATCGAAATCGACGCGACCAAACACACAGACGAAGACGCCACGCTCGAAGCCGCACTTGAAGCGGGCGCGGAAGATTTTCGTCGTGAAGACGACGTGTACATCGTGACAACGGATCCCGCGTCGCTGTACGCGGTGAAGTCGGCGCTCGACGCAAAGGGAATCGATGCCAGCGAGGCCGAGATCGCGATGGTACCGAAGAACACGGTGCCGGTCACAGGCAAGGATGATGTCGCTGCGTTGTTCAAGCTGATCGAGGCACTCGAAGAGCTGGATGACGTGCAGAAGGTGTGGGGCAATTTCGACGTCGACGACGCCGACTTGGAAGACCTCTAGGCGCCGGGCAAACCAAGTGCTCGTACTGGGCATCGACCCCGGCACGGCCAACACGGGTTACGGCGTCGTTCGTGGCGGGGGCGGCACATCGCCAACGCTCGTTGAATGCGGCGTCATCCGCACCCGCGCGCGCGATCCGCTTCCCGCGAGGCTGCGGGAGATTTACGAAGGCGTTCTCGAGCTCATCGACCGTCATTCGCCGGACGCACTTTCCGTAGAAGGCGTGTTCTATTCCCGGAACGTCCGGACTACTGTCGTGCTCGGCCACGCGCGCGGTGTGATACTTCTTGCCGCCGAGCAGCGTGGATTAGTGGTGAATGAGTTGGCGCCTGCCGAAATCAAGAAGTGTGTCGTCGGCACTGGGGGCGCGAGCAAGGAACAAGTGCAGTTCATGCTCACACGCTTGCTGCGATTGAAGACAGTGCCTCAACCCACGGACGCAGCCGATGGTGTAGCAGCGGCGCTTGCCTGCCTGATGAGCTCCGGAATTCCGCGCATGGATGGGTCGGGGAGTGTGCGTGAACCGTCGCGCGCCACGGCTGCCGTGTCCCTGCGCTCGCCGTTGCCGACCATCCGCCGCGCATGATCGTCCAGGTTGCAGGCACGCTCATCACGAAAGAACTCGATCACGTCGAGATCATGACGGAAGGTGGCGTCGCGTACGAGCTCGCCGTTCCGCTGAACGCGTTCGAGGTGCTTCCGAAGGTTGGGGAGCGCTGCATGTTGCACACGTATCTGGTGGTGAAGGAAGACGGCTGGCAGCTGTTTGGTTTTACGTCGCCATACGAACGGCGCGTCTTCCAGAAAGTGCTGCTCGCGAAGGGTGTTGGCCCAGCACTCGCGCTCGGCCTGTTGTCGTCCCTGACGGCGGATCGGCTCGTTCGTGCGATTCGTGAAAAGGACATCGCTGTTCTGCAATCGGTGCCACGCGTCGGGCGCAAGAAGGCCGAACAGATGATTCTCGACTTGGCCGACAAGCTCGATCAACTGCAGGCGTCTGGCATCGAGTCGGGCGTTGGACGCGGATCGTTGCCGAGTACGGATGACGCGATTCGGGCGCTGGTGTCGCTTGGATATTCCAACGTCGATGCGGAGAAGGCTGTGAGGGCCGCGCTCGAAAGTGGAGCGAAGGGCGCGTCGGCGCCGGAGTTGATCCGTGCTGCGCTCGCGAAAATTGGTGGGCGGTAAAAAGAACACGTGAAATCGATGGCTCAGCAGTGCGCTGCTGGACTAGCCAATCATCTCTCCTCTCGCCACAATCCTTGCATGCTCGCTGCCCGCCGCACGCACACGTTCACGGAATCAGTCATCCGTGAAATGACCCGCATCGCGAACCAGCACGAGGCTGTGAACCTCGCGCAAGGTTTCCCCGATTTTCCGATGCCCGAGCCGATGAAGGATGCGGCATGTGCGGCAATTCACGGCGACATCAATCAATACGCGACCACCTGGGGCAGCTCCGCGCTGCGCATCGCGATTGCGGAGAAATACAGGCGATTCTACAACATGCCCGTCGACCACGACCGTGAAGTGACGGTGACGTGCGGCGCGACGGAGGCGATGGCGTCGGTGTTTCTCGCGCTCATCGATCCGGGCGATGAGGTGATCGTGATGGAGCCGTACTACGAGAACTACGGGCCGGATGCCATTCTCGCCGGCGCCGTCCCGACCTTTGTTCCGCTCGAGCGGCCGCACTGGACACTCGACCCCGACCGCCTGGCCAAGGCGTTCACCAAGCGAACAAAGGCCATCATCCTCAACACGCCGCACAATCCCACCGGCCGCGTGTTCACGCGCGCCGAGA
>JBDTXZ010000766.1:0-2594 GCA_040005935.1 bacterium
CGAGCGGCATTCAAGGCGTTGAAACGATCGGCGTCGATCCGATGTGGCTGATGCGGTGGAGTGATCCCGCCATGGAGAACCGCTTTGTGGCGCATGCCATGCGCGCCGGTGTGCTGTTCAAGCGTGGCGCATACAACTTTGCTGCCGTCGCGCATGATGACGCCGCGTTGCGCGACGTCGAGAGCGCCGCGAGCGCCGCACTCGTCTCGATCGTCGAGGAACAGAACGCGTGAGCGGGAACGCTGCGTCGAACACGGCACCGCTTATCGACGTGCATGCGCACTTCTATCATGCGGCGGCAGGGCGGACGGATTGGGCTCGCGTGAACGAGTCGCGTTTACGCGCGGGCGACTTCATGGGCGTGACCTACCACGTCGCCAGCGTGCTCGGCTCGTATGGCCACACCTCGCCCACATATTTTCCATCGCCGCATGACGTCACGGTCGGCAACGATGCCATGGCGGAAATTGCCGTAGCCGAATCCAGGCGCGTGCGCTGGTTTGTCACTGTAAACCCGAATCACACCGAGCATGCACTGCGGGAGATCAGACGCGGAGTGGAGCGCGATGCAATCGGCGTAAAGCTCCTCGCGAGCCGCCGCGCGGATGACGGGCTGCTCGACGAGATCTGTCGCGTCGCCGGCGATCTGGGACTACCAGTGCTGCACCACATCTGGCAGCACCGCACGCGCGAGTGGCCAAATCAGGAAATCTCCGACGGGCGCGATCTGTCGCGGCTTGCTGCACGCCACCCGCGCGTGTCGTTTATCCTCGCACATATCGGTGGCGGCGGCGATTGGGCGCACACACTGCCCGCAGTGCGCGACACGTCGAATGTGTTCCCCGATGTGTCTGGCAGCGGCGTCGATCGAGGGATGCTTGACGCGGCACTCGACGCGCTAGGCGCACAGCGTCTGCTCTGGGCATGCGATCTGACAATGGAAACAGGGTTGGCAAAACTACGCGCGTTAGAGGTGATTGGACTCAGCGACGACGACATGGCCGACGTACGCTGGCGCAATGCCGCGCGAATATTTCCTGCCAGTTCATTTCCATCCTGCGTCTAATGCCTGTCATCCTGAGCGAGCGTAGCGAGTCGAAGGATCTGCACCTCAACGACGAATGATCGACGCCGCGGCCTTTATCGGTCCGTACCCATTTCGCCACCTTCCGCATCCCGACCCCGACGTGCTGGTGCGAGTGCTCGAGCGTGAGCGCCTGGATGGCGCATGGGTAGGCTATCTGCCCGCAGCGTGGCAGCGTGACCCGGCGCCCGGCAACGCCGCACTCTTCAAGGCGCTCCAGCCGTATCCCACGCTCCGGCCCGCGCCCGTGATCAGGCCCGATTGGCCAGCGTGGGAACGCAGTCTCGATGATGTGCTCAGCAAGGGCGCCGCTGCAATTCGCGCCTATCCAATGCACTGGGGAATGGGACCTCACGACCCCTGCATGCGCGATCTCGCTCTAGCCTGCGCGCGATTCGGTGTTCCGCTATTGCTCACCATGCGCTTCGAAGATCTCCGTCAACGATCGTCGCTCGACGTAGCGGGAGATCTCACCGCCGCACACGTGCGCGCGCTTGCACGCTCCGATGCCGCATTGCGACTCGTGGTGACTGGTGCCGGGCGCGAGGTCCTCGAAGAAACACACTGGGGGCTGACGCCAGCGGAGCAGGCGCGCGTGTACTGGGACTTTTCGTGGATATGGGGACCGCCGGAAGATCATTTTGCGCATCTCGTCCACACAATCGGCGCCGAACGGTTCGTCTACGGAACGCACTGGCCCCTCCGTCTTGTGCAAAACCCCCGGGCGAACCTCGACCTGCTGCCGCCCGACCTGCGCGGCGCCGGCATTACGGACGCGTCGACGCTCGCCAGTCAAGCAGTAGGGAAAACGCTGACTTGAAGGTTTGTCGCCAGTGAGGGAACTTTTTCCAGTTGGTCGCTTGCGGCTACCCCAGTCGCCCGATCAAATTGCTGGCCGGTAAGGGGCCTTGTGAATTCGTTCACAAGCACCCCGCGTCCCGTTTTTCCTAGACCCCATCGCGATGACGAAGCGAAGGAAGTGGACTGCGATCCCTGGACTCCTGTTCTTGGGCGTAGGTGCTGTCGTGTTGTCCGCCTACAGTGGCGCATCCTCATCGCAAGGCAATGGCCCCGATCAGCCGATCAAGTTCCCCCACCCCCGGCACGCTGGCCCGGTGGCAAAGGGTGGACTCGCCATGAATTGCCTCTATTGCCACAACAACGCCAACAAGTCAGCCGACGTCGGCATGCCCGCGGTGAGCACATGCATTGGCTGTCATGCCTCGGTCGTGGGCACCACGGATCAGGCGAAGGCTGAGATCAAGAAGATCGTCCAGTACGCAGACCTCGCCGGCGGTGGAAAGAATGCCAAGCCCATTCCGTGGGTCCGCATTCACAAGGTGCCGGAATACGTGCACTTCCCACACGTGCGCCACGTCAACGCCGGCGTCACCTGCCAGACGTGTCACGGGCAAGTACAGGATATGACCAAGGTCTATCAGTACTCCTCGCTGAACATGGGGTGGTGCGTCAATTGTCACGTCAACGGCTACGATCCCAAGGAAGGACA
>JBDTXZ010000767.1:0-2590 GCA_040005935.1 bacterium
TGCGCCATACCGCGGGCATTCGAGCGCCGCGGATTTCGCGCGCTTTCGTGCCGACCCACTGATCATGTTCGAGAGCGACCTCCCGGCGCTGTACCGCTTGCCTCGCTGAGACGTCGATCGCTGTACGTCACTCGAGATGCAGCGCGGTAAAGGGGAGGAGCGGCATAGTCGAAGCTGTTCCCGACGATCGTATTGAGCGTGAAGTGCAGTTGTGGCCTTCCGTGCATCTCGCGGCGGAGATCTTCATTGCGACACCACCGCGAGGACGACGACGATGACGCTCGGAACAGGGCCTGGTATCGTCGCGCTCAGCGTTGTCTCTGTGGCAAGTATGCGATGATCCGGACACTCTACGACCAGGTCGATCTCGTGCCGTCCCTTGGCGGAAGTGCAGATTACTATATGGCAATTATCTACAGGGCAGTTTTCCCTCGCCCTCCTAAGCATGCTGCCCGCGTCACACCCGCGCTGCTTGCCCTGCTGCTCGCGGCGTCACCCGCCAACGCGCAAGCGACTCGCGACTCCGCCATCGCAATCATCGGCGTAACCGTGATCGATCCGTCGACGTCGGCGTCAGCGCAGGCCGGCATGATCGACCAGACCATCCTGGTGCGGCACGGCATCATCGAGTTTGTCGGCTCATCGAGCGCGGTTGTCATTCCTCGCGGAACGCGCCGAGTGGATGCGAAGGGAAAGTTCGTGATTCCTGGACTCTGGGACGCGCACGTGCACTTCATGAACGCCGGGCCCAATGCGCTGCCGGTGTACCTTGCGCTTGGTGTCACCAGCGTCCGCGAGATGGGCGGCTTCATCGACAGCACGCGCGCGTGGCAAGCGCGAATGCGCGCCGGCAAGATGATCGGCCCGCGCATCCTGACACCCGGTCCAATTCTCGAAGCTCCGCGCTATCTCGACAACGTGCGCCAGCGAAGCGTTCGCGATCCGCGAATCGGGCAGCGCGTGCTGCCATACCGAATCGGCGTCGCCAACGCAGCAGATGCAAAGAACGCAATCGACTCCCTGATGACGCTTCACGTGGACTTCGTGAAGATCCGCACCACCGAATCCGCCGATGCGTACTTCGCCATCCTGCGCGAAGCTCGACGAGCGGGACTCAAGGTTTCCGGACACCAACCGTCTGTGGTGCCGATTACAATCGCCGTTGACTCCGGGCAGAAGGACATCGAGCACGCCATTAACCCACCGCAAAGCCGCATGTCCGCTGAGGCGCGCGATTCCGTTTACCTGGAGTTTGCGAAGTGGGGCACGTGGTACACACCAACACTCGTCGTCTCTCGCGCGGTCACCATGCGGACCGATTCGGCAAGGCTCGCCATCTTCGGCGACAACGTCTTACGCGACGATGAGCGCAGGGCGTATGCGTCGCCATGGTTGCTGGAGTGGTGGCGCATGCAGACCGACGAAGCCGCGACGGACACTGGGTCCGCGCGCGTTGCGAGTGCCCTGGACGCATACGCGAGCAGCGTAGCCGACGTACGACGCATGCACGAGCTAGGTGTGCTCTTGCTCGCGGGCACGGATGCGGGTTCGGTGCTCGTGTATCCGGGCTTTGCGCTGCACGAGGAGTTGCGCCTGCTCGTGGAAGAAGCAGGCCTCTCGCCGCTCGACGCGCTGTGGAGCGCGACCATCGGTCCGGCGCGATTTGCGGGGCTCGACAAGGAGCTTGGAAGCATTGCCACGGGAAAGATTGCGGATCTCGTGCTGCTCGACGCGAATCCGCTCGATAACATTCGAAACACGAGAAGGACGTTCGCGGTGATGCAGGCGGGACACCTGTACTCGCGCGCCGATCTCGATGTCATGTTGCGCACTGTGCGCACCACGAACGCCACTCCTCAGGCACAATGAACGATTCATTTACGGCACTCGCGAATGCGGTTCGAGCCAACGACACCGCGCTTGCCGGCGATCTATTGCAAAAGCATCCAGAGCTTTCCGGAAAGCTCAATGATCACATGCCTGGCGGCGATTTTGGCGGAAAGCTGATGCTCAAGGCCGCCGAGGAGCGGAATCGCGAGATGATCGAGCTGCTCCTGCGCCACGGCGCGGACATCAACACGCGCAGCGATTGGTGGGCAGGCAGCTTTGGTGTGCTCGACAGCTGCGAAGCGGAATTCGCGCCGTTTCTAATCACGCACGGCGCAACGGTGGATGCACACGCTGCAGCCCGACTGGGGATGACGGCGGACCTCATGGCCCTCGTGTCGACAAATCCGGCGGTTGTGCACGCGCGTGGTGGCGACGGACAGACACCGCTGCACTTTGCCAGCAGCGTCGAGATCGCGCAGTTTCTGCTCGAACATGGCGCGGACCGCGATGCACTTGATGTCGATCACGAATCGACGCCGGCACAGTGGATGGTGCGCGACCGGCAGGACGTCGCGCGATTTCTCGTGACGCGCGGCTGTCGTACTGACATCCTCATGGCCGCTGCGCTTGGCGCGGTCGAGCTCGTCCGTCGTCATCTCGACGACAACGCTGCGTCGGTCCGCACGCGAGTGTCTGCCGAGTATTTCCCGATGCGCAATCGGCATGCGGGTGGCTCGATCTACATCTGGACGCTTGGGAA
>JBDTXZ010000768.1:0-2589 GCA_040005935.1 bacterium
CTTTCGACAGGAACGCGTTGGCCGGTTTGCTTGGCCATCATCCGGAAGACATTCAGCACCGGGAGATCGATGCCGTTCGTCGCGAGCGCGCGGAAGCCGGCGAAGTACGGCTGGTCCTCGAACTCGAACGCCCATGTCACAGCACCCACGAGATTCACGCCGTGATTCTCGGCGAGCAGATGCTTTCGTGCAAAGGCGGCGGCGGTGTAACTCGAGTACATCGTGCCGTTGCGATATCCGAGTTGCGGACCCTGGCATGCGGCGCACCCGTCCGGATCAGACTCCCCGATGACGATAGGTTTGGTGCGCAACTCCGGGAACGATGCGATGCGCGCAAAGCCTTCATTGATCGTCTTCAACTGTGCAGCGAGCCCCGTGCGCACATGTCCGTCCACAAAACTCGGCGCACCCTTCGCGTGGAACGACACGAAGTCCAGCGGCGTTCCGATTTTGCCGGTGGCGTAGTTGGTCCCACGCAGATTGTGCTCGAGGAAATCCTGCATGAACTTGCCGCCGCTGCCGGCGACGTCAGGTCCCCCAACGCGCGCCGTCGGAAGTGCCCGACGCACACCGTCGATGGCGTAGTCATGGAGCTTGTGGAATTCTTCCGGCGTGCCTTTCCAGTAGCCGATGTTCGCCTCGTTCCACACCTCCCAATACCACTGCTCCACCTCTGCTCGTCCCCACTTTGCGACGCAGTGCGCAACCCATTGGTACACAAGCTCTCCCCACTTGGCGTAGTCCTTGGGTGGATAGGCCCAGCCCGTGTAGATCTCATCGTACGGTAGCCCTGGCCGCCATGAGTGTTGGTACGGTTCGGGATGCGACGATAGCGCGTGCGGCATGAAGCCGATCTGCGCGTATGGCTTTACGCCCCGCGCGAGATACGTCTCGAAGATGTGGTCGACAATCGTGAAGTTGTAAACGGGGCGGCCCTGCGCGTCCTCCGTGTAGATGTTGGTGCTTCCCCACTTGAGGGCCGGAGTACCATCGCCGGTGACGAGCAGGCTGTGCGCGCGGAAATACGCCTGCGGCGCACCGAGCTGACCGAGCTCGCCAATGAGCTTTCGACCATCCTTCATCACGGCGTAGTTCGGCTCGTCGGCACCGAAGAAACGGTAGATCGGCTTCAATTCGCCGACGGGCTTGGCGGCGTCGACGCGAATGCGAACCGGAAATGGGCTCTGCTGCGCGGAGCTTGTCGCCGAGCAGATGCAGAGTGTGGCTACGGCGACGCGGAGTGCGGTAATGGTCATGGTCGGAGCGAAGATGGCCGGAGCCCATTGTGTGTCAAGCCGCCACTTGCGGCACTCGTTGGCGTTCGACATACACCACGCGTGAACGCACTCGACGCTGATGCGCATGCGTCTTCCTACAGCATCGGCCCGCTCAACTTCCATTGATGATCGTGTCGTCTCCGATGTCCACATCCACACGCTTCGCCTGGCTCATCGTCGCGCTGCTTGTGCCCGTTGCGTTGCTCAACTATCTCGACCGGCAGCTGCTTGCGTCGATGAAGTTCTCCGTCATGCACGACGTGCCCGACATCGCGCTCGAGGCTCGATGGGGCGCCATTCTCGCGCTGTTCAAGTGGGTGTATGCGTTTCTCAGTCCGGTAGGCGGCTATCTCGCGGACCGGTACAGCCGACGACACGTGATTGCCGTGAGCCTCCTCGTGTGGTCGTCGGTGACGTGGGCCACGGGCCACGTCCACAGTTACGATCAGCTGCTCGCGTCTCGCGCGCTCATGGGGATTAGCGAGGCGTTTTACATTCCGGCCGCGCTGGCGCTCATTGCTGATTTCCACACAGGCGCAACCCGCTCACGCGCCGTCGGCCTGCATCAGATGGGCATCTACGTCGGCGTGATCATTGGCGGATTTGGCGGATACGCGGCTGACAATCCCGCGTTGGGATGGCGTTGGGCATTCGAAGCATGCGGCGTCGTTGGCGCGCTGTACGCCATTCCGCTCTTTTTGCTCCTCAAGAATCCGCCGAGGGCCGCGGAGTCGCGCGGTGCGCATCGGCTGTCTCCGCTGGGTGCGTTGCGTGAGCTCGCAAGCAATGGCTCCTTCGTCCTGCTCGTCCTGTACTTTACGCTGCCTGCGCTTGCGGGATGGGTCGTGCGCGACTGGATGCCGGCAATTCTCAAGGCGGACTTCGGCATCGGACAGGGGTTGGCCGGTGTTTCGGCGACGCTGTATTGGCAGGGTGCTGCGATCATCGGTGCGGTGGTCGGGGGCTGGTTGGCAGATCGTTGGATGCAACGCAGTCCGCGCGGACGGATCTTTGTGAGCGCCATTGGCGTGTCACTCATCGCGCCGGCAATGTTCGGTGTCGGCTATGCGCCGCAGACTGGACTGCTGTGGGTCGCCGTGGCGTTTCTCATCCTGTTCGGCCTTGGTTGGGGATTCTTCGACTCCAACAACATGCCCATCCTCTGCCAAGTCACTCGGCCCGACCTTCGCGCGACCGGATATGGCGTCATGAATCTCGTGAGCATCAGTTGCGGCGGGTTGGCGGATTGGGGTTTTGGCGCGTTGCGCGATCGGCATGTGCCGCTGTTCGGCATATTCGGCGTGTTCGCGAG
>JBDTXZ010000769.1:0-2588 GCA_040005935.1 bacterium
CACGCGTTCAGCCAACAGCGCAACGAGCTTTCGGTCGACTTCTTCTATCTGCGCGCGGCACGATGCGAGCTCGACGAGCGGATCGGTGTCCGTCATGCCACGGCAGCGCCGGTGACCTCGAGCGCCTCGTCGGTGAAGGCATGGGGTGTAAAAGACCGCTCCGCGGCCTCGGCAAACGCGGGCACCCGCTGCATGAGGCGCGCGAATGCGGCGAAGTCGAGCGACTGATCACCGTCGGACAGCGCGTTCTCGGGATTGGGATGGACTTCGATGATCAAGCCATCGGCACCTGCGGCGATGGCCGCGAAGGCCAGCGGCGCGACGAGCGCGGCGTCTCCGCCAGCGTGACTCGGATCGACGATGACGGGCAAGTGCGTCTCGCGCTGCAAGACAGGAATTGCGGAGACGTCGAGCGTATTGCGGGTGGCGCGCTCGAACGTGCGGATGCCGCGCTCGCACAGCACCACCTGGCTATTGCCGTGCGCCATGATGTACTCAGCCGACATCAGCAGTTCGGTGATTGTGCCGGAGAGCCCGCGCTTGAGCAACACAGGACGCTGTACGCGACCAAGTTCGGCGAGGAGTGCATAGTTCTGCATGTTGCGAGCGCCAACCTGGAGCATGTCGGCGTGTTCGGCGACGAGATCGACGTCGCGCGTGTCGAGCACCTCGGTCACCACTGGCAGGCCGTGCGCTTTCCGCGTGGCGACGAGGAGCTGGAGCGCCTCCTTGCCAAGTCCCTGGAAGGAGTACGGCGACGAGCGAGGCTTGAAGGCGCCACCGCGAAGGATCGTTGCGCCGGCGTGTTTTACCGCAGCCGCGGTTTCGTTGAGCATTGCGCTGTTTTCGACCGAGCACGGTCCGGCAATGATGGTGAGCTCTTTTCCACCGATCACCGCATTCGCACCGACACGAACGACGGTTCGGTTCACGACAAATTCGCGTGAGGCGAGCTTGTATGGCTTGAGCACCGGGAGCACCGACTCCACGCCTGGAATCGAGCGCAGCGGGAGTTCCATGAGCCGAGCCTCGTCGCCGATGCAGCCGATGATGGTTCGGTGCTCGCCTCGTGAGAGGTGCGTGTGGAGCCCGGCGGCCTCAATCCGCTCGCGCAGATGATCGAGCTCGTCGTCGGTGATGTCGGGGCGTGTGATGATGATCATGGCGAAGGGCTCGACTGAAGTGGTGTACGTGGGTGATGCACAACAAAAAGGCCCGTGAAGTTTTCACGGGCCGGCGGGTGTCGTAGGCGAGGAGCTTGGCTCCGTCAGTCGCGCGTACGTCTCCAGCCACGGCCCGTTACGGGAAAGCCGTAGTAATAAAAGGAGACAAAATAAAAGCGCGTGCTGGGTGCCATGGCCTCACGATAGGGGCGCGCAGCGCATTCGTCAAGCGTGGGTGTCCGAACACTTGGGTCCAGCACTCGACGAAATTCGCGGGCTGACGCACGCTACAGGCTCGCGGCATGTTTCGCCCATGAATACTCCGCATCGCATTGCTTTCGCCGCCGCGGCCGTTGCGACGCTCGCCTTGCCCGTGCATGGGCAGGCACGCGTCCGTGCGCGCGACCTCGGCGTTGCGCCCGGCATCTTCACGCCTGGCGCAAACAACGCCATCACTGACGTTGCCGGCGTGAAAGTTGGTCACGCAACCATTATCAGTGGCGACTCCATTCACACTGGTGTCACGGCCATCCTGCCGCATGGTGGGAATCTCTATCTCGATCGCGTGCCGGCCGCGGTGCACGTCGGCAATGCGTTCGGGAAGCTCATCGGTTCGACGCAGGTGAGGGAGCTTGGCGAACTCGAAACGCCGATCCTGCTCACGTGCACGCTGTGCGTGTGGCGCGCGGCCGATGCGATGGTGGCCGAGTTGATCGCGCAGCCCGGAATGGAGCGCGTGGGATCGATCAATCCGGTTGTCGGCGAGACGAATGACGGTGGGCTCAACGCCATTCGCAATCGTCCTGTGACCGCGAGCGATGTGCACTCGGCGCTGGCGTCGGCGTCTGGTGGTGCAGTCGCGGAGGGGAGTGTGGGCGCTGGTGCGGGGACGAGTGCGTTCGAGTGGAAGGGTGGTATAGGAACGTCGTCTCGCGTGTTGCCGCGAACGCTGGGCGGATGGACCGTCGGCGTGCTCGTGCAAACGAATTTCGGTGGCGTGCTGCAAGTGCTTGGCGCGCCCGTTGGTCGCGAACTCGGTAAGTATTCGTTCAAGGATGCGCTCGATCGCGAGCGCGGCGATGGATCCGTGATGATCGTTGTCGCCACCGATGCGCCGATTTCTTCGCGCAACCTTGAGCGGTTGGCTGCGCGTGCGATCATGGGGCTTGCTCGCACCGGCTCGAGCGCTTCCAATGGGTCTGGCGATTTCGTTATCGCGTTTTCCACGGCGCAAGGCGTTCGTCGCGTGCCGGCGAATCTCGTGCGGACCGACAGCACTCGCCGATTGCTGGCGACCGCTGAGCTCACGAATGACGACATGTCTCCGTTGTTCCAGGGCGTCGTGGAGGCAACGGAGGAGGCGATCTACAATTCGCTCTTCATGGCGACGAGCGTGACGCAGCGTGGACGGACGCTCGAGGCAAT
>JBDTXZ010000770.1:0-2587 GCA_040005935.1 bacterium
AGATCCTTCGACTCGCTCTGCTCGCTCAGGATGACATCGGACTCACGTCGCTCGCTCGGGATGACATCGGACTCGCGTCGGCCGCTCAGGATTGCGACCGGTGTCATCCCGCATGCGCGAAGCGCGTGTCGGGATCTGCCGTGGCTGCGCTCCGGCAGCGTCGGGCGCGTGTAGGCTGGATCCCGACACTCGCTCGCCGCGCTCGCTCTCGCGGGATGACACAACTCATGCTGACAAGCGCGCGATCATCTCTCGCGCGTTCGTCGAACCATAATTGCCATAGCAGTTGTTGAAGAACACGATCGTGCGCGTCGCTTCAGTCGCAGCCGATTCGATCAACGGCATCCACTTCAGTAACTCGTCCGCCGAGTAGAGGTAGCGATACCGTTCAACCGTTGGGACGTTCGCGGCTTCCCACGTGGCGGAACGACGACCATGCAGGCGGATCATCGCAAGATTCGAAGTCGTCACACCGGCCACGGCGGGAACGCTGCTGTCGAGTCCCTGTGGTCCGTCCACCATCACGTGCGTGAGCCCAAGCTCGCGCAGCATGTCCAGCGTCCACTGTGATGACTTCGTGGAACCGAACCACATCCGGTTGCGAAGCTCGACCGTAGCGGGAATGCCCGCGAGACGCATCGCGGATTCCGCGAGCAGGTCCTTGTTCTCTGGCGTCGGCAGAAACCAGCGCGGATACTGCAACAGGATGCCGCCGAGCTTGCCCACTTCCGCGAGTGGGGACAGTGCGTCGATAAAACGCGCCCACAATTCGTCATTCAAGTCGGACGGGAGATCCTTCGCGTAGATCTTCTTCTTGGCCGCCACATCAGCCGGAAGTACTTCGACGAGCCCCTTCGGCAGGCGCGCGACTTCCGTGGGTTGGCCGGTCATCAGCGCATGCGCCTTCACATGAAAGCTGAAGTGCTCAGGCGTGCGCTCGGCCCAGAGCTGCGCCGTTGCTCGGACCGGAAGTGAATAGTAGGTCGCATCCACTTCGACGACGCTGAACTGCTCGGCGTAAAAGCGAAGTCGCTCTTCGGCTGACGAGACGCCCCGTGGATAGAAGACTTTGGCGCGGACCATCGTGGGGTCCGTCCACGATGCAGTGCCGACGCGAATTTCGTGCGTCGAGTCGGCGGAGGTGCCGTAGCGGACAATCGGAAGTCCGATCAGCGCTGGCGACGTTTCCGACAGCGCCAACTCCGCGCGCGTCGACGCGTCATCAAAACCTGGATCCTGAGCGGGATCGAGATCCGGGGCGGGGAGGGGCGCAGCTTTCCTGGCAGGCATGAGGAAAAACTACAACGTCATCCGCTCCTTGTGGGCGACGCCGGAACTCTGACGTTTGACGCGCCGTAGTGCAGCGAGCACGTTAGACGACCTTCGCCGATCCTCCACGCTTCAGCTCCCCCACTCCGCATGATCGTCGCACTCACAGCATTGCTCCTTCTGCAGCAGGGCCAGACTACTGTACCAGCGACGCCGGTGCTTCAGGCGTCGCCGGTCGCGCGCATTGCGCTCACTCCCGGGCGACTCGTCGTTCCGGCAAGCGACTCCATTCATCTCACCGCCGTTGCGTACGACGCCAAGGGCGCCGTCGTCCCGAACGCCCATCTGCGATTCGGGGCGGCCGCGGCCAATGGCGGCACGATCGACACGTCTGGCTGGGTCATAGCGCGCGGAACGGGCAAGGTTACCGGCTCCGTCATCTCGCTGATTCCGGGCTTCAAGCCGTACGTGCACCGGTTCGAGGTACTGATGGTGGCCGATGCGCCCGCGAGCCTGCGCCTTGGCGCACTCCCCGCGAGGATGGTCGTGGGCCAGCGTGCACGCGCGACGGCTGACGTCTACACAAAGGTCGATGATCGTCGCGAGTCCGATCCGATCAAGTGGGCATCGAGCGCGCCGAAGGTGGTTGCGGTTGATGCGGACGGAATGCTGACAGCGCTGGCGCCTGGCAAGTCGATCATCAGTGCGACGGATGCGCCGGCCACGTCGAGCGCCGCGGTGCAGGTCGTCGCGAACTCCATTGCCGACATCGACATCACTCCACGCAAACTCACGGCGCGCACCGGCGACGTCGTGCGCTTCTCGGCGACACCAAAGGATGCCGCGGGCAAACCCGTCACTGGGCTCACGCCAACGTGGAGCTTCTCGCCGGGCAAGGGCCAGCTCGACGCTGACGGCGCATTCGTGGCCTATGAAGCGGGCACCTACGTCGTCACCGCGAACTACGGCAACCGTTCGAGCGACGCGGTGGTCAAGATCGACCTGCGCGACGTGCGCCGTCCGGTGCGCGTGGTGGGACGTCTTCCGCGGACGACGTTTCCAACGAGCGAAGTGTGGATTCACCCGAATGGAAAAGTCGCGTACCTCGGCACGCATGGTGGCGGCGATCGGGTGTACACCATCGACATCTCGAATCCGGGCGACCCCGTTATTGTCGACTCGATTCAAGCCAACACGCGGCTCGTGAATGACATGATGACCACCGCGGACGGCAACTACATGGTGTTTACGCGCGAAGGTGCGGCCGATCGCAAGAACGGCATCGTCATCGCGGACACGCACGATCCGCTGCATCCCA
>JBDTXZ010000771.1:0-2576 GCA_040005935.1 bacterium
GAATACTTCCCGATGGCAGGAGATCTTTGGCGAAGACGAGTGGCAAACCTGACGCACGGACGATGGCAGACAATCCTGCTGCGCGCGTGGTAGAGCTCAAGCCGAGCGTTATGCGAGCCGCCAGCTCAGGCAACGTTGCGGGGTCGACGATTGCCGAGCGCAAGGTGCTCTCTTCTGTCTGTCGCAGAAAGCGCAGCGGCGTCTGTGCCTGCACGGCGTGACTCGCACCGAGCGCCAGTGCACCGAGCAGCAAGCAACGATTCAGCATGATGCTGTCATCGCCGCGGACGCATCGTCACGGTCGTGCCACGCCACTCCAACTCGGCACCAAGGGTAATCGCGATCGCCCCGAGAATCGCATGCGAACTCTGTCCTTGAAAGCGGCCCGTGAGCCGGCGTGCACGCATGCTGGAATCAGCGACGAGCACCTTCACGTCGTACCAGCGTTCCAAAGTCTGCCGCACCTCGTCGAGCGACGCGTCGTCGAACGACAGATCGCCACGCGCCCAACGAAAATGATTGGCGATGCCTTCCTGACGCCGTGTCGTCGCGTGCCCGCTGCCGCCGAGCTGTCCGAACTCGCCGGCACGCACGACGACGCCCTCTGCGGAATGCACGGCAGGCGGCGAGGTGGTATCGCGCATTCGCCCGAGCGAAACCGCGCCTTCGGCAACAGCCACTGTCACGGCCGAGTCACTCGCGTAAGAACGAATCACGAACCGCGTGCCGATATCTTCCGCGACCGCCGTGCCGGCGTGCACACGAAACGGACGAGACGCATCATGAACAACATCGAGGATCGCCTCTCCGTCCACGTCAATCTCGCGCGTCTGCACGCCAAAGCCGGGAAGAATCCGTACTCGGGTCAGTGGCGCCAGCGTGACGTGACTGCCATCTGAGAGTTGCAGGTCGACACGCTCTCCGCGGCCAGTGGAGTACGCTCGTGCCGCCGGAACGTGCCTCAGCGCCGCACGGGCACCTCGCTGTATCTGGCGGATGGCTGCTCCACTCGCGATTGCGATGAGGAACGCAGCGGCGATGCCGGCGGCACGTCGATACCGGATCACGAACGCCCAGGAGCGGTTCTCAGTCCGGGGCGCAAAATCGATGACTGGCCGCAATTCCTGCGTCTGCATCCTCGCGCGCAGGCCAAACCACAGCGCGTCCACGTTCACTGCCGCTACAGGACGCGGGACGTCCCACAGTGCGCGAAGGCTATGGACTCGACTCTGGTGCGCGGCACTCTCCGACATCCATTGGTCTATGCGTTTTACGTCGACGGACGAACAATCCCCCGTGATGAATCGTGCGAGCTCGGCGTCAGACGGCGTATGCATGCCGACAAGACACGCATTGTGGCGGCAACCCCTAACGCCCGCTGACGCCCCGTCTGCCCTGCAACCGGCCTACGCCAGGATCCATGGTGCGAGCTGGTCGCGCAGCAGGGCAAGCGCGCGCGACATGTGAATCTCCACGGTCTTCGCCGAAATGCCGAGCACGTCCGCGACTTCGGCGTAGCTCAGATGATCGTCGCGGACGAGCGAGAAGACTTCCCGGCAGCGCAACGGCATCGAACGCACAGCGTTCTCTAACGCCGCCGTAAGATCATCCGCGAGAAGACTCGCGTCAGCGGCATCGACGCCTGTTGCGCCGGAGTGTTGCCGAAGGGACCGGTCGCCAAACTCGAGCGTGATGCGCTCGTGGCGCACATGGTTCAAGGCGCGATTGCGGAGCGACGCAAATAAATAGGCGCGCACGCTGCCTGGCACGGCGACTCCGACGCGGTGGCCCCACAGCCAGCAGAAGAGATCCTGCGTCAGCTCCTCCGCGACCGCCGTCGAACCCACGTACCGGTGCGCAAGGGCGCAAAGCGCGGCCGCGTACCGACGAAACAATGCCTCGAACGCCGCATGGTCGCCTGCTCGGAGCCGCTCGAAGTTGAGGCGGTCTGACAGGTCCAGTACATCACCGCGCCGAGCAGCATCCAAGGATGACATCGTGGTTCAGTATGTCATGCGCCGGTGCATCTTGTCAAAAGATACCGAGCGAAGCGGACAGCTCGGTTAAACGGCGCGTCCAACAGCGAGCACGTTCCATGTGGTCTCCGTTGGCGGTGCATCAGAATCAAAGGCGCGAAGCTCGAGCAGCGACAGCCCCGCCACCTCGAACAGCAGGGCAAGCTCCTGTGGAAAGAAGAAACGCATGGCATGTGTTTCGTGCGACTCCGCGACGACCTGCTTGTCCTTCAAGCGCCACACCCGATAGTCAACATTGGCGCGATGCGCAAAGCTGTCGAGCTGCGTGCGCACGGAGCGAATGACCTGTCCGCCTGGAGCATCCACCACCTTGGTCCGCTCATTGGGACGAAGGGAAAGCACGGCCGGTCCGTACCAGACGTCGCAAACGAACAATGCGCCGGGCCGCAAATGCGCTCGCACTGTGTGCAGGGCGGCCCGCACCGCCTCGTTCGTCACCTGATAGCCCAGCACCGCGAACATCATCAGCGCTGCGTCGAATGGCGTGCCGCCAAGCCGAACGGACGTGATGTCGCCTTCCACGAAGCTCGGCTGCGGCGA
>JBDTXZ010000772.1:0-2570 GCA_040005935.1 bacterium
ATCAAGCCCCCGCAGCCGCCGCGGTTGATACCATGAAGCCTTGTCATCCTGAGCGAGCGAAGCGAGTCGAAGGATCTGCACGCAACCTGTTAGCCCTCAGTCTACTCATCATCGGCCAACAACTCGGCGCGCAGATCCCTGCCGCCGAATATGCCGCCCGCCGCGACTCGCTCGCGGCGCACGTCAAGGACGGCATCGTCGTCGCATTCGGCGGACGCACGCCAATCACCGACTTCGGTCCATTCTACCAGCTCCCCGCGTTCCACTACCTCACCAACTTCGACGAGCCCGACGCCGCACTCGTCATGGTCGTACGCGGCGGCCGGACCACTAACACGCTCTTCATCACGCCCGTCGCTCCGCGCTCCGCGTTCTATTACGGGCGACGCCCGGATTCCACTGCGGTCGTCCGCGACCTCGGCATGAATGCACGCGCATTCTCGGCCCTGGCCGCGATGATGGACTCGTTGGCATCCAATGGCCTGCCGCTCTATTCACTGCCTGATGTGGCCGACGCGGACTTTGCGTCGCAGGATTCGCTGACCCGCGGGACGCAGTTCCTTCGCACCCTCGCGTCGCGACATTCGGGGCTCGTGGTCCGGGACGGAAATGCACTCGTCGACGAGCTTCGCGCGAAGAAGAGTCCCGCTGAAATTGCACTGCTGCGAAAGGCGGCCGAGATCAGCTCGGAAGGCCATCGCGCCGCGATGACGATTGCCGAGCCGACGAAGGAGTACGAAATCCAGGCCGCGCTCGAGTACGCGTTCATGCGGCTCGGCGGTGCGCGTCCCTCGTATGGTTCCATCGTGGGCGGAGGCGTGCACGGTACGCAGTTGCACTACATGCGCGATCGCGGCGACGTAAAGCCGGGCGACGTCGTCGTGATGGATGCCGCCACCGAGTATGAGGGCTACGCCGCGGACATCACGCGCACAATTCCCGTGAGCGGCAAATACTCGCCGGCTCAGCGAGACATCTATCAACTCGTGCTCGACGCGCAACTCGCGGCGGAACGCAACTCGAAGCCCGGCATGCTCGCGGCCGCGGCAACCGATTCGTCGATCGAGATCCGCGAACGTGGACTCGCCAAGCTCGGGCTGATCGAGAGCGTGGACGCGCAACTCGACATGCCGTGGCAGACCAACTGCACGCAGAATCCGCGCTCCTGCAAGCAGTCACTCTTCTGGATGATTCACGGTATCTCGCACGGACTCGGTCTCGCCGTGCACGACCCCGCGCAGTTCTACACTGGCGATCGCCGCTTCAAGGAGGGCGACGCGTTCACGATTGAGCCCGGCATTTACGTCAGCACCTCCATGCTCGATGCGCTGCCCGACACACCGCGCAATCGTGCGTTCATCGCCAAGGTGCGTCCCATGGTGCAGAAGTACGAGAACACCGGCGTGCGCATCGAAGACGACTACATCATTACGTCGAAGGGATTGGAGCGCATCAGCACCGCGCCGCGCGAGATGGCGGAAATCGAGGCACTGATGCGCACTCGGCCACCGCGGGCCGTGCCATGAGCGTTCAGCCCTGGTGGCACGACCTCGACACTCGAGGACTTCCGCACGCGTTAGGCATCGCCATCGTCGAGATCACGGACGACCGCGCGATCCTGACGATGCCGGTGAATGAGCGCACGCACCAACCGTTCGGGATCCTGCATGGCGGGGCATCCATTGCGCTCGCCGAGACGGCGGCGTCACTCGGCGCCACGGGACGCATCGATCGTGAGCGGTTCATGGCGGTGGGGCAGGAGATCAACGGCAATCATCTGCGCGCAAAGGTGGATGGCGTCGTGACGGCGACAGCCATGCCCATTCACATCGGGCGGTCGTCGCACGTGTGGTCCATCGAGATCAAGGACGAGGAAGGGAGGATGGTCTGCATCTCGCGCTGCACGTTGGCCATCGTGCCGCGCAAAGCCATATCCTGAGCGACCGGCGCCGCGGCTTGTCCACCTGAGCGCGCGCAGCGAGTCGAAGGACACGCACACGTAGGTGCGCGGTTGCGACGTTAACGCGCCGCGCTGCGGATCGAATTGCGGGCGCGACTGTGTGCGCGCCGCGGGCCGACAATTGCCTTTATGACGTCCGTCTGCCACGACCCTGCGCCTAGCTCACCTTGAGCGCGCTTGGATCTCGGTAAATCCGATAGCGAGCACGCGGCGTAAACGACATATCGCGCCCGCTTGACGAGCGACGAGGCGCGGAAGGCGAAATCTCGCCCTTCTGCTAGAACATCATGACAATGGAGGCAACATGCAGTTCCGCATGAAAGGACGAGGCCGCGCTGGTCTCGCCGTGCTCGCAGCGCTTGGGCTCGTTGGCGCATTGAGCATCCGCTCGGCACGCGCATCCGATCACCAGGACAATCCGCTCGTCGAGCTCAACCCGGCGATGGATATGTCGGACTTCTATGCGTTCCCCGGCGGCGCCGCGGATCGCATCGTGCTTGCGATGGATACACGCCCGCTGCTGTCGCCCGCGCAGACACCCGGCGCGTCGTTCGATCCGAACATCCTGTATCAGTTCAAGATCGACAACACCGGCGACGCGAAGGAAGAC
>JBDTXZ010000773.1:0-2553 GCA_040005935.1 bacterium
CCGAGAATGATGTGAAAATGGTGTTCGCATGGCAGTATCGGCCGGCAATCGACGGAACTTCAGTCGTTGCTGGTTTGCGCGGATTCGCTGATTGGCGCCCGCGTTTGCGTCGCCGCTCCAATAGAAGGAGCATCAAACCGTTGCAACGGTTGTTGCTATGGGCACAACTGGTTGTGTGGCAGTCACTTAGCTTGTTGACGGCCGGCGGATACCAAGAAGACGCCCAGTTGACGGCGCGCGTCCGGTGCGTCACGCGCATCCCGTCGTCGGCAGGTGAACACGTCCATCGCGTCGCGGATTTGCCGCGGAACGGAGACTTGTACTGGAGCACGGTGACTTCCGCTAATCTCGACGACGCTCGGCCGACCGACCCGCTGATGCTAACGCTTCGCGCACAAGGCCCCCCGGCCGCCCGGCACTGCAGGGCGGAGTCGAGCGCCTGCTGGGCAACCAGGTGCCCGAGACGATTGGACTCGTCCGCATGGCGCGCGAGCTCGGTGCCGATGCGGCGTCTGCATTTCGTGCGGGTTTCGGCGGAAGCGTCTGGGCGTTTATCGCGACGGAGCGCGCCGAGAAGTTCGTTCAGCATGGCGCGCGACATATGCGAACGCATTTCCGGACGCGTCGAGGTGCGCTGAGTTCATGGTGACACGGCCGGGCCCGGGCGCGATGCGTAAGTAGGGAACGTCGCAAACCGCTCAACCCGCGCGCGCCCGCATGGGCAACGCTACGTCAGCGTCGGGCTTGCATCACTCTCCAATCCGCGCAGGATGCGGCTCCGGACGATGCGGGAGTGTATTGGCCACGCCCATCAACTCGACCTCGAACACGAGATCCGATCGCGCTGGAATGAGTGGCGATTGCCGCGCGCGCCATAACCGAGTCGCCACGGGACGATGAGCCGACGCGTGTCGCCCACGCGCATGCCATCGAAACCCAGCTCCCAGGCACCGATGACCTGTTTCCTTCCCTGGGCAAATCCTACCGGTTCTCCAACGACGCCGCTGCGGGCGGCGCGCGACGCATCGAACGTCGTGCCGTCGGCGAGCCAGCCTGTGTAGTGCGTGTAGACACAGCTGCGTGGCGCGTATCGCGCGCCATTCCCTTCGGTGATATCGACCATGCGCATATTGCCGAGATCGCGTGGCAATCCCGCCACTTTCGGAATCGCATCGTGCGTGTTCGCGGACGGAGGCGCCGAGGTGCACGAGGCGCACGAGGCGCACGAGGCGCACGAGGCGCACGAGGCGCACGCGATGACGATTGCGGCGGCGAGTGCGTTCCTGTGGACGGAATACGTCATGCGCGAAGCTATCGCTGAGGCGGCACGGGCACACTCCCTGCCCTGTGACCCTCTGGTTCACCTCCTACTCGAGCGACATCAACCATGGCCGACGGCACGACAGATCGAAATCGCGAAGGCGAGACCTCCACCAGCAAGAAACTCGATCAACTCTACACGCTCATCGGTGACATCGAGATCGCGATGTTCACGACGCGGCGCTCCGATGGCCAGCTCGTATCCCGACCGATGGCCACGCAGGAGCGCGTTACTGGAATGGATCTCTGGTTCGTGACGGATGTGTCCTCGAGCAAGCTGGATGAGCTTGAGGGCGATCCGCATGTGAACCTGGCGTACTACAACATGAAGTCGCGCGAGTACGTGTCCGTGGCGGGCACGGCGAACATCACCCAGGATCGCAAGCTCATCCACGAGCTCTACAAGCCGGACTGGAGGATATGGTTCGGCGACGAAGGCGGCGACCGCGACGGCGGACCGGACGACCCGCGCCTGGCGCTGGTGCTCGTCGAAGCACATTCGGTGGAGTATCTGGTGACGACGAAGTCCCGCCCGGTCGTGCTCTTCGAGGTGGCCAAGGCCCTGGTCACTGGCACGCCACCAAAGGTCGGCGAACAAAGGACGCTCACCGAGCGCGAGCTCCACGTGCCGGCAGCGCGCGAGGCGCGATAGCCACTAGTTCGACACTCCCGCGAAAGCGGGAATCCAACTCCAATCGCGTGTGTACGACGGGCGCCCCGGAGAAGTTGCCGGATGCGCCCCATCGTGGCATTTCACGGAGACACCGGCGCCTTCAGTGAGGCAGCCGCCGAGCACCTCGTGCCTGGCGAGATCACGCTGTTCCCGTGTCCGACCTTCGATGCCACCGTGCGTGCCGTGGTGAACGGCCTGCGGACTACGCCGCGAATCCGGTGAAGAACCTCATCGCCGGCCCGGTGCACGACGGACTCTCGGCGATCGCACAGTCCTCCTCGCTGGAGCATGTCGGTGAGATGAAGCTCCCGATTCATCTCTCATTGCTCGGCCTGCCCGGAGCCAGCGTCGACGATGTGACCGAGGTCCTGAGCCACGGAATCGCGCCTCAGCAGTGTAACATCTTTCTCGCGGCGCATCCGAACATGCGCACTGTCGAGGCGCACGATACAGCGGGCGCCGCGCGAATGGTGGGGATACGCCGCGATCCCACGGTCGATTCGATCGCGGCTTCGTGGGCGGCGAACACTACGGGCTCGTCGTCCTCGCCGAGCGACTCG
>JBDTXZ010000774.1:0-2551 GCA_040005935.1 bacterium
CCAACGCAGCACGAGCTTCACGCGTGTCGGCGACGAATGAGCGCTCGGGTTCCGTGCGCATCGCGATGTACTTGCGCAACGCGTCCGCCGCGCCAACGGTATCCCCCGCCTTTTCAGCGAGACGAGCTTCGTCGCGAAGGTAGGTGGAGTAAAACAGCGTCCGGCCGTAGAAGAACACGCGTCGCCGAACGGCGAAAAGCGCAGCGCGGGTGTCACCGAGCCGTTCATACAGACGCGCGGCCGCGAGATTGCCCATCGACATGATCGGCCCTTCCGGCGCGGTCCGCAGAAAATTGTCGAGCGAGTCGACGAGCGCACGCGCGTCCGCTCGCCCCTGCATCACCGCGAGTTGAGCGTCGAGCATCCGGGCGCATCCCACGCGAAACTGTGGGCTCGAAAGCGAATCCCGCATGTCAAGGCCCGCGAGCATGATCCCCGCCACGCCGCGTGCTCCAGTCGTGTCGCCATGCGACAGCGACCAGAGTTCCGCCGTGCAGAGGTCACCGAAGTACACCGGATCCTTGCCGCGCTTTCCGCTGCCCGGAACAGGCCCGCCGAGCGCTGCCCTGCGTCGCAGGGCCCGGGCGGATTCGTCCGCGCCTGTCGTGTCGGCGTCCCAGAACAACACGTCGCGCACACGCTCGAAGTCGTCGAGACCAGGCACCGGCTGCGTAGAGCGCATGGAGTCGAGTAGCGTGAGTCCGCGCTTCGGCCGCCCGCGATTGAACGCGAGGTCATGACGCAGCACGAAGGCGAAGTACTCAGCCTTGCGATCACCCGCCGCGGGAGTCGCGTCGGCGAGGGACTGCGTCGACTCGATGGCCCGTCCGACAACCACGGGCACCTCACTGATCGTCGCGATGGCAACCATGCTGAACGAATCCTTGCGCGCGAGTATCGCACGCGCGGTCGCTGCATCGCCCATCGTCACTGCAAGCGCCCACCGCATGCCGTCGCGGTTTTCGCTCGATGAATCCGTTGACAAGTAGAGCCGCGCGAGCTGCACGACCTTGGCACTGTCGCGCCGCTCCATCTCGACGACGACCAGATGCTCCATCGCCGGCGAGAAGCTCGAGTCCAGCGCGATGGCACGGTTGAACCCGTCGGCCGCACGCATGTGTGCATCGGGAATTC
Source organism: bacterium (assembly GCA_040005935.1). Taxonomy (GTDB): domain Bacteria; phylum Gemmatimonadota; class Gemmatimonadetes; order Gemmatimonadales; family Gemmatimonadaceae; genus AG11. Next base: position 1,135 of record JBDTXZ010000774.1, read on the forward strand.
CCGCCGCCGCACCGAAGTGAAAGAGATAGTCGCCAAGTTCGAACTGCGCATCGGCGCGATCTGGCGCGAGCGCTGCGTAACGCTCCTTGGCAGAAATCATCGCTTTCCAGCCAGACAGGCCCGGGAAGTTCGGCCCCGCAGTCGCCAGCAGGAGCGCCTGGTCCCGTGCGCCGAGGCGAGAGCGAAAGCGCCATGCGACCGTGAGGCCGCGAGTGTGGTCGCTTGGATATCCCGCCCATTCTGCCGACGTTGCCAGCCCAAGTCCTGCGAGCGCGAATGTGGAATCGAATTGGATCGCGCGATCGAACTGCTTGGTCGCGGCCGCAAACTTCGCGCGGCGATACAGCGCCGTGCCGTCCAGGTATGCACGCAACGCAGGCAGGGGCACGCCTGACAGAGTGCTGAGGCGCTCCCCCTCGCCTGCACGCAACGCAAGTAGTTCGCTGGCAAGGCGATCGACCATGGAGGAAAGACTATCCGCGGGCCCACTCACTTATCGTGGCGCATCCGCGCGTCCGTCGCGCACGCGCACGAGCGACGCCGATAGCGTCAGCCGCGCCGATGTCCCCGAGATGTCGCCAATGAGGAGTTGGCCGGCGCCAAGTTGCTCGGCCAGCTCCAACGCACGTTCGCGCGGAAGGTCCGAGGTGTCCGATCCTGCGGCTCGACGCCACGCACTCAGGAGTGTTCGCGGATCCGCCGAGTGCGGACCACCCTCTCCGGTGAGCTTTGCGGCGAGGAGATCGAGCATGCCCTCGCGGAGGTAGCGCACAGAGGGGTCTGCGCTCGCGAGACGGAAAGGCAATACGGCGACTTCGTTTTCGTCGAGCTGCCTGGCGCGTGGACGAAAGGCGAATGCAGCGGATACCGCCACGGCGAGCACGCCAACGGAGACGAGCGTGCGGACTCGCGGGCGACGCTTCCACCGCGTGCGAAAGGCGGGCGTGCCGCCTCCAGGTGTGGCGACGCGTTCGAGTGCGTCGCGGACTTCTCCTGCAGACTGCGGCCTGGAGGCGGGCCGCTTGTCGAGACAGCGCATGACGAGATCCGACAGCTCGTCTGCAACGTCAGGATTGCGTTCGACGAGGGGCTCCGGCATCTCTGCGATATGCGCAGCAAGCATCTCATGCGCGGGACGCTGGCTGAATGGTGGTGTGCCTGACAGCAGCTCGTACGCGAGCAGCCCCCATGCATAGATGTCCGCGCGATGATCGGTGTCGGGATCGCCTGCGGCCTGTTCGGGCGCCATGTACGCTGGCGTGCCAACCGCCATGCCGATACCTGTGCCGCTCGCGTCGGCGTCACGCATCACCGCGGCACTCAGGGCCTTCGCCACACCGAAGTCGGTGACGACGGCGTGCGTGCCACTCATGAGAATGTTGTCGGGCTTGATGTCGCGGTGCACGATGCCACGCTC
>JBDTXZ010000775.1:0-2548 GCA_040005935.1 bacterium
TTCGCTCCGCTCATGCGGGATGACATATCACGATAGTGTTGCGTCCACCGGTTGCCCCCAGGTCGCTCCGCGCGCTCGGGACGAGAACGCCGGCTGTAACGACAAGAGGGACCCGCGCATGCAGGTCCCTCGTTGCTCACCCTCAGAAAGGGCCCTTCAACGACGCGACAGCGTCACCGATCCGTTCGTCGTGATCGCGCGAATCGGCGTGCCGCCACCATTCAGCGGCAGCGTCATCCGGCGACTGATACGCCCTTGCACCGTAACGGGGAAGTCCGTGTTCACGTGCCCGTTCACGGTCCCAGTTTCGATTTGCGCCGCGTACGCACTGGGAATTCCCATGCGGACCGACCCGTTCTGCGTCTCCACATCGAGACCAGAGCCCTCCCACTTCACGCCGGCGAGCTGCACGTTGACGCCCCCATTCTGGGTGCGCGCGTGCACGTCGCCGCCGACATCAGTGAGGGTCACACCACCGTTGGTTGTGCGAAGATCCATCTTGCCATTTACGCCGGTCACGCTCAACCCACCGTTATTCGCGTCGAGCTGCAGGTCGAAACGCCGAGGCACGTAGACCAGGTAGCTCACCGAGACGTTCTCGTGGCGCCCCAAGGAACGAGGTGTGTCGGACGAGATACGGCGCCCATCGACGGCGATCTTCACGGACTTGAGCAGGTCGCGCGCATCATTGTCGTCACGCGCACTCGCCTGAATTCTCGCCGTGACCCGTACGGAATCGCCGTCCCACCCCACGACGCGAACTCCGCCATTCTCCCGGCCGTCGATGTCGAGCGAGCGACCAGAAAGCTTCACGGGCACGTTCCGCACTTCGCACGCCCTGCCGCGATCGTCGTCGCCACCCCAGTTATCTCGGCAGTTGTCCAACCAGCGGCTATCGTCGTACTCGGACGACCGTTGGGCATGCACCGGCGAGGCCGCGAGAACCAGCGTGAGGACAGAGACAACGCGAATCGCGCGCATAACGACTCCTGGCAGGGTAGGGCGCCCTCGAGTAGGCGCTGACCCGTGTGACAATGGCGTCGCAACAATGGTTTGAAGCGTCATCATCCGCGACCGAGCAAGCGCATCCGGCTCTGTCATCGTGAGCGAGCGAAGCGAGTCGAAGGACCTGCACTTCTACCCAGCTATCGCAACATGCCGATAGTCGCCTTCCCCCAGCCAATCGAGGGATAGCCGCACGGCTTCCTCCAGCGCGACGTCCGCAATCGACGACACCGCCTCTTCGCTGAGCACGATGCGAGCGCGCCGCAATTCAGCAACGATCGCCGCTCGCAAACGGTCCACATCCAGCGACGATTTCCCACCGCTGGGCGACGACTCGCGCAGTAGGTCGACCAACAGCGCGCTCATCAGACGTACCTCGCGATTGACATGCCCGCCGCTGCCAGGACGAGCAACGCCACCGCAATCATGCTCGACATCCCGCCACGCCGCCTCAGCGCAGCAGCCCGCGCGGCAATCCCGGCACGTTCGGCCGCCGATGCCGTCGCGAGAGTGCTGGCCAGGTGCGCCGACCGCACGGCGGTTGGGCGAGACACCAGCACCGACAGCAAAAAGGCTCCAACCGCGGCTGCGCCACTCATCATCAGGGTTCGACCAGTGCCCGACGCCGTGTACGACGACGTGAACCCACCCGACATGATCCACATCAGTCTGGCGCCGGACGCGATGGTCAGCAGCGCGACGAGGGGCAGCGCGACGAATAGCCGGCGCTTGCCCAGCGCGGCGAACACCTGTCCTGCATTCACGCCGGCGGTCGTGAGGGCTGGCGCGAGAAATAGCGCAGTGAATAGCGCGCTACCGACCCAGAAGATTCCTCCAACCACGTGAACAAAGCGCAATACGAGGAGCTCGGCAATCATTGTCGGTTGTGAAAAGTGGGAGTGGTAACGAAGCGAAGCCTAAGACTTCAACCACACTTGAAGTCAAGAGGGGATCTCAGCATCATTGGTCGCATGACCGAAACACCGCCGCCCATCTGGCTAACTGTCGGTGAGCTCGCCGCACGCACCGGAGTTGCGGCGTCGGCGCTGCGTTTCTATGAGGATCGCGGCCTCATCGGCGCCAGACGGACCGACTCGGGTCATCGGCGCTATCCACGGTCGATGGCCCGTCGCGTGGCATTTATCCTCTTCGCGCAGCGAATTGGCCTGTCGCTCGAAGAGATTCGCGCCGAGCTGCAGAAGCTTCCAGTGGGACGAGCGCCGAGTGGTGAGGAATGGGCGCAGTTATCCGCGACGTGGTCAGATCGCCTGGATCAGCGCGTGGCTGAGCTTCAGCGGCTTAAGCGCGGGCTGACGGACTGCATCGGCTGCGGCTGTCTCTCTCTCGAGCGATGCGCGATCCTGAACCCGAGTGATCAGGCGCGGGCGCTGGGCGCGGGGCCTCGTTACTGGTTGGGTGATTCGCCGCCGAGCGACTAACCGGCTGTGGTCAACTGAAAAAAGGGCAACTGCCTTGTCGCGGATTACGCCAAACTATGCGGACAAATCACATGCAGTATCCGCGCTCTTCCGCGAAATCCGTG
>JBDTXZ010000776.1:0-2547 GCA_040005935.1 bacterium
AAAGACTCCATTTGGCGCCATTTCAAGCACCGCGTCAGCCGATGTCTGCGCAGGCACGACCGTCACCCGGCAACCGGCCTCATCAAAAAGACGCAAGATATTGCGCTTGATGCCGTAGTCGTAGGCGACGATGTGATGCGGTGCTTGAGGGTTCCCCCACTCATACTGCTCCTTCGTCGTGACACGCGACGCGAGGTCGAGGCCCTCCATGGACGGGCACGCCTCCAACGCCGCCAGTACTTCGCCCGTCGGTGCCTCGCCTCCAGCAATGACGCCGCGCATGACACCAACAGTCCTCAAGTGCCGAGTGAGCTGCCGCGTATCAACCCCTTCTAAAATAGGGATTTGCGCTGCGGCGAGATAGCTTGCGAGGTCACCGTCGGCACGCCAGTTGGAGTACGTACGCGAGAGTTCGCGGCACACTACGCCCGCGATTTGGGCTGAGCCCGACTCAGGATCGGCGGGGTTCACGCCGTAATTGCCGAGCATCGGAGCGGTCATCACGACGATCTGGCCGCTGTACGAAGGGTCGGTAAAGACCTCCTGGTAGCCGCTCATGTTCGTCGTGAACACTACTTCGGCGACGGTCGCGATAGGCGCTCCATGGAGCACACCACGAAACAGGGTTCCGTCCTCGAGGAGGAGGAACCCTGGCGCAGAAACTCGCGCGATCACGTCGTTATGGCTTCTTGGGCGCGGGCGTCGCTGGAGCGGCGCCTGCTGGGGTGGTGGCCGGCGCAGTCGTCGGAGCAGCGGGCGTAAGATTCACACCGCCGGCATTCGTTGGGGCGTTGGTGCCCGCCGCGGGTGCTGGAACGGTTGCAGGAGTCGGCTGTGTGAAAGCCTCATCCAAGACTGATTTCGGAGCGCGCTGCCTGGATGACGACAGCGAAAGCACGAACGCGAGGAAGAGGAAAATCGCTCCGCCCCACCAGCTGGTCTTGGTGAGCAGGTTTCCCGCCTGACGCGTACCGAGCAGCGAATCCGCCGAACTGCTCACGCCGCCGAAGCTGGCCGCGAGGCCGCTGCCCTTGCCGCTCTGGAGAAGGATGGCAAGGATCAGCACGATGCTGTCGATGATGAGCAAGGTGAGAAGAAACGTGAACATTCCGACTGCCGGGTCTGAGTGACGATTCCTACGCTAACCATCCAATATCGCGGAAGTTAGCCTGTGGCGTCAAGCGGCGGTCGCCTGCGCCCACACCGCACCGACTCTTCGCGTGGCTATCAGGCCGCGCAGATCGTGGCCCATCCGGCAGGATCGAGGCTCGCACCGCCCACGAGCACCCCGTCTACCTGATCCGCCGCGAGTAGTACCGAGGCATTTGCCGCCGTAACGCTTCCCCCATAGAGAATCGGGATTTCAGCCGCATCTGCACTCGTCAACACGCTGAGTTCCGTCCGGATTACACGATGCACCGCCGCCGCGTCATCCGGCGTTGCCGTCCGTCCGGTGCCGATCGCCCAAACGGGCTCGTAGGCGATGATGATCCCGGCAATGGCCTCTTTGGCAAGCAGCGAGACGCCTGCGCGCAACTGGCGCAGGACGACCGCCGCTGTCTCACTCGCCTCCCGTTCGCCAATCGTTTCCCCGACGCACAGTACGGGCACCATTCCGTGCTCCACCGCACGCGCTGTCTTTCGCGCCGTGTCGGCGTCGGTCTCGCCGAACACATGTCGCCGCTCTGAGTGGCCGACGAGGACGAACGCCGCACCTGCATCGGCCGCGATGGCCGCCGAGTTCTCACCGGTGAAGGCGCCCTTTTCTTCGGCGTGAATATTCTGTACGCCGACGTGAATCTCGGGTCGAGCGAGCAGACCAGTGCGTACCGTCCCAAACGTCAGCGCCGACGGAAAAACGATCACTGTGCGGTCCGTACCGGGCGCATACAGCGACAGGAACGATTCCAGAAACGCGCCAGCGGCCGTGGGTCCGACGTTCATTTTCCAGTTGGCCGCGAACACCGGCCGCGTGTGCGTGCGCATCGCGTTACCGCTCATCGAGAATGGCGACGCCAGGAAGCGTCTTGCCTTCGAGGAACTCGAGTGACGCGCCACCGCCGGTAGAGACGTGGCTCATCTTTGAGGCAAGACCGGCCTGCTCCACCGCTGCGGCGGAATCGCCGCCACCGACAATCGTCGTCGCACCCTTCGCCGTGGCCTGCGCCATCGCATCAGCGATTGCGCGCGTCCCCTTGTCGAACGGTGGTGTCTCGAACACGCCCATCGGTCCATTCCACAAAATTGTCTTCGCGCTCAAAATCGCGCGCGAATAGGACTCAGCGGTGCGTGGACCGATGTCCAGCATCGCCATGTCGGCGGCAATGTTCTCTCGGCCCACTGACTTCGCCTTGCCCCCCTCGGCGATCGAGGGTGCGACCACCGCGTCATGTGGCAAGATGAGGATCGTTCCAGACTTCTCAATCAGTTCCTCGGCCATCTCCACCCGGTCTGGCTCGACGAGCGACTTCCCCGTTTCCAGTCCCATCGCCTTGTAGAACGTGCATGCCATGGCGCCGCCAACGAGCAATGCGTCGACCTTGGGCA
>JBDTXZ010000777.1:0-2546 GCA_040005935.1 bacterium
TGAAGATCTCGCGCGCGTCGTCGCGCGTGAGCAGCAGCGTAAGACTCTCAGGGGTTGTGACGAGTGCGGTCGGAAGACGTTTGCCCTGGCGCGCGCGCGCGCCAGGCTTCGTGTCGCCCGTCCTGGACTCAAGCGTCCATGGAATGCCAAGGTCGTCGAGCGGCGCGGCGAGCGACTCGAGCGTGTCGGCGGCAAGTGCGCGCAGCGGCGTAATCCAGATTACGCGCAGTGGTGGCGCGTTCGAGCGGCGGGGACGTTTGGTTGAGGTGTCGTTGACCACAAGCCACTCGAGCAATGGACCCCACCACGCGGCGAGCGTTTTGCCCGTGCCCGTCGCTGCGTGAACGAGACCGCTCTCACCGTTCAGGTATGCGTGCCATACCTCGCGCTGGAAATCGAGCGGATACCATCCGCGTGACTCGAACCACCGGTCGGCGGCATTCACTTCGCGGACTCGAGGATCTGTCGCAGTGTCTCGATGGTGTCCGCCTCGGACGCCAGCTTGTCAGTGCGCCAGCGCGCGATGCGCGGAAAGCGTACAGCGACCCCCGACTTGTGTCGCGGCGAATGTTGAATCCCCTCGAAGGCGAGCTCGAAGACGTGCACCGGCTCGACCTGTCGTACCGGACCGAACTTCTCCAGTGTGTGCCGGCGAATCCAGTTATCGAGCTCGCGAATCTCGACATCAGTGAGACCCGAGTACGCCTTCGCAAACGGCACGAGGGCGTCGCCGTCGCGTACGGCGAACGTGTAATCGGTATGCAGCAGCGCACGCCGACCGTGGCCCGGCTGCGCATAGATCATCACGGCGTCCACGCTGAATGGCTGCACCTTCCACTTCCACCAACTCCCCTTCCGACGACCCACGCCGTACTCGCTGTCGCGGCGCTTGAGCATCAAACCTTCAGCGCGCTGCTCGCGTGATCTGGCGTGCGCCTCGCGCGCGTCGCCCCAATGGTTCAGCTGGATCGTTGGCGACAGGAGAAACGAGCGTCCGTCTCCAGCGAGAACTGCTTCTAATGCAGCCCGGCGCGACGACATTGCCTCACTGCGCATGTCACGACCCGCAAGCTCCAGGAGATCGTATGCGATGAGCACGACCGGCACGTCGGCGAGAATCTTCGGACCGAGCTTCTTGCGACCGATGCGTCGCTGAAGCTGCGCGAACGGCAGTGCGCCGTCCTTCCACGGCATGATCTCGCCGTCGAGCACTGTGCCGTCGGGCAGACGTTCGGCCGCAGTGACGAGCTCGGGAAAGCGATCAGTAACCAACTCACCACCGCGCGACCAGATGTACGTCGTACCATCGCGACGGATGAGCTGGGCGCGAATGCCATCCCACTTCCACTCAGCCTGCCACTCGCTCGCGCCACCGAGCGATTCGAGCTCGCCCTCGACTGCGTAAGCCAGATAGAACGGAAATGGGCGCGAGCGGTCTGCGTCGCTGCTGTCCGTGGCGACGAGTCGTGCGAACGTCTCGGGCGTCGGCGTAAAGTGGCCGCTCATTCGATGCGCGACGACGCCTTCGTCGACACCACTCACGCGAGCGAGTGCGCGCACGACGAGTTGTTCGGATACGCCGACACGAAAGCTCCCCGTGATCAGCTTGTTCCAGATGTAGCGCTCCGTGCCCGCGAGCTGTCGCCATGCGTCGAGCACGGCTGTGTGTTGCTCCTTCTCCGTCTGCTTCGCGAGCGGAAGCAGCCTGCTCTCGACCCAGTCGTGTAAAGACATGGCGACGTCGTTCCTTTCGCCCGACACAACGTTATCGGGTAACAACAATGCGATCGTCTCGGCGAGATCACCGACGGCGTGATAGCTCTCTTCGAAGAGCCAATCCGGCACGCCCGATTCCTGCATCGCCCATGTGGCAACGCGTCGAACGGGAATCAGTCGCTTCGGCCGCCCGCCCGACAAGAAGTACACGGCCCACGCCGCATCCCCTGGCGCTGCCTCGGCGAAGTATTCCACCATCGCCTCGACTTTGCGATTGGTACTCGTCGTCGAGTCGATGGCAGAGTACAGTCGTGCGAAGTGCTTCATGCCATCGCCTCTTCGTTAGCGACGGCCTCACCCTGATCGTCTTCACCTTCCCACTGGCTTGCGATCGATTGTGAAGCGATTCCTCTCTCACTCAGGAACCGCACGACCTGCTCGCGATACCCGTGTGTGACCCACACCTCCTCGGCACCCGTCGCGTCGATGGTGCTGATCAGCGCGGGCCAGTCCACGTGATCGGAGAGAACGAAGCCTCGGTCGATCGATCGCCGCCGCCGAGCGCCGCGTACTTGCATCCAACCGGAGGCGAATGCGGTGGATGCGTCGCCGAATCGGCGCAGCCACGTGCTGCCCGCAGCGGACGGCGGTGCGACGATAAGGCTGCCCGCGTAATCGAACTTTTTCGGATGCGAGGCGACGGGCGCTGTCGGATGCAACGCGATTCCGCTGTCACGGTAGTCGATGGTGAGCCGCTCTACCGCACCGTGCGTGTACACCGGCCCGATGTCGGCGCCGAGCACGCCAGCGAGTATGCGTTGGGCTTTGCC
>JBDTXZ010000778.1:0-2543 GCA_040005935.1 bacterium
CCTTCGGCGCGTCTTGGCGCATTTCTTTCTGCGCAATGATCCCGCGTTTGAGCCGTGGCTCGATGAACACGCATTGATCATCGCTGGCATGGTGGCGGCGGACGCCACGGAGGTCCATATCGCTGGGTATCTCAAAAGCATTGTGCGCGAAATTGGTGCGCCCGCGCGTGAGCCCTTGGGCGCCCGTTTGGCGGCCATCGCGCTCTGGCACATCGCGAAAGCCGCGCTCGTCCGTGATTTCGCTGAGCGCGTGCTTCGTGGCGAAATTCCCGTGAACGAGCCGAGCCCCGATTCCTTCAGCCACTTTATCGCGAGTCGCTTACTTACGCCTGACGAACTGGCGCGGTTTGAGGAGGAGTCCGAGTAGGCCAGCCTGAGTGCAGATCCTTCGACTCGCTTCGCTCGCTCAGGATGACAACGACGCGCTTCGCTCGCTCAGGATGACAACGGATCTGCGGGGCTGTTGCGCACCAATCGCGCAATCAAGAAGAGCAGCACGACGACGACCAGGCCAAGCGCAGCCCAGAACACCAGCTTGGGCGTACGACCAAGAGTCTGCGCGCTTCCATGCTCCGGCTCGGCCGTCACTTCCTGGGCGGCAGCCTCGAGCAGCCGAGGCGCAATGAGTTGCATGTCGTAGCGTGGCGCCGAGATATCCGCGCGACCGTAGAGCAGGCGCAGCTTGGCGTCGGGTTCGCGGTAAAAGCGGAGGCGATACGACGGAAGCAGCAGCGATGCGCTGGTGAGCGGCAGCTTCTGGTTATCGCCGTCGTTGATCAGGACGAAGAGCGAGTCCGTTTGCAGTCGCGCCGTGAGGGGAACGTCCAGTGACGGAGCAGGCGTGTCCGGATCGTCGTGCGTCCATGAACCCGTGGCTATGCGGTCGACCCCGGCATCGGAGGCAGCGTCGCGCCGCAGTTCGTGCGTCACCACGCCGACGTCGCGCGTAAAGACGCGTGCGCTGGTGCTCAGTCGCAACGACGCATTCGGCAGCCCGAGATACGGCAGCGGCACGGCATACCACACGTTCTTTGCGGCGTCTGGGATCACGCGTGGATCGGTGTTCGCCCGCGGACCCGTGGGCTGGAGAGCAGGGAGCAAGACCTCGGTGGGCTCCTCGAGCACCTCGAGCAGGAATGGAACCTGGCGTCCCTGCGCATCCACGATGCGGATGTCGTCGAGACGGCTGTGTGCCAGCGCCGCCGCATCGAGCCGCACGGCTGTCAGGCCCGAGCCAGCCGGTATGACGCGTGAAAAGGTGAAGCTGTTGGCCTCCAACGACGCGCCCGGTGCGGCGTAGAGCGCGCTCGGCGGCTTCACGGCCGCGACATTGGCTGCCTCGTGCGGAGGCCCCCAGCTCGCCGCGGCGGACACGATGCGTTTGACCGTGTCGCGCAACGCCTCGAGATCGTATTGCGGCGGAGCGATCGGCTCCCGCGAATCGACGCCGTACGTCGCGCGAAGATCCGCTCCATTCGCGCTCTCGAAGAACACATACGGCAACGGCGAAACGATCGCGCGCACACCGCGCACGTCGAGCGGAAGGTTGTCGAGGTCATTGATGACCAGGTCGAGCTCCGCGCCCGACGGTGGAGTCGTGGGAATGCGGAGGTCAGACGCTACCGCGCCGGCACTTGCGGTGCGCCGCAGCGTCGTTGTCCCGAGCTGCACGGGCAGCACGCGCCCGTTGCCGAGTCGCGGTTCGGTCACGTACGCCGTACGCAACACCTGAGCGCCGTCGACGTCGAGCTCCAGTGCGATGATAGGGAGTCTCGTTGCAGGAAGCTTCACGTGAAAGCGGCTTGTACGCGCCGCGCTCGGACGCTTCTCGAACGCAAGCTGCATGCGGAGCGTGTCCGCGGTGCGCGAGTCCCGCGGCGCAAGTCGCGCGCGAGCGCTCGATGGCGTCGTGATCCGCGCGCCAGCATGATCGTCCCAAATCAGCCGAAGATAGCGATACGCGCCTGGCGTAAAGGCGAGTTGCGTTTGCCGAAGAGGAGTCGCGCCGCCTTCGTCGGGCAAGTTGAACAGCGTGCCCTCGCTCACGAGTACCGTCCAGTGGATGCGATCGCCGCTCCCTTCGAGACGCACACGCTTGAGAAAGCGTTCCGGCAACGTCGGAATTTCCACGCGATCAACCGCGTTGATCCCGCCGAGATCGACCTCGAAGCCGCTCGTGTCCTTGCCGGGCGACACGCCGACGATCCGCCCTTCACGCCATGAGGGCGGATCGTCCGCCGGCCAGACAAAGAGGTAGGGGACATCGCGCGTGGCGGCGTCATCACGCAGACGCAAGTCGCCGAGCCCTCCGCCAGCTGTCGCGAACGGGGCGCCATTGACGAGCAGTGTGGAGTCCACTGCAAGGCGATTGGCGCCAGCTGCTCCTGGCTTTACGGGACGCTCGAATTTCGGTGGTGTAGCCGGGCGCTGCGCGAACACGTGCGGAACCGCGAACAGCATGAGCGCTGCAAGGATGCGTGGGCGCGCGCTCACGCTTCGGCCATCGGCTGGCCGTCGCGTGCAAGCACGAACTTCTGGAGGAC
>JBDTXZ010000779.1:0-2539 GCA_040005935.1 bacterium
GGACTCTCGGCACGCGCAAATGGCGACGCGCTCGGGCAAGCGCATCGTCGACATGGTGTGGGAAGATCTCAAACCCAGTGACATTCTTGGCGAGGCGTCGTTCGACAACGCCGTGACGACGGTGCTCGCGCTTTCGGGGTCGAGCAATGCGGTCATCCACCTGATCGCGATGGCGCGGCGGGCCGGCGTGACGCTCGACCTCGCCCGGTTTGACACCATTGCGCGCCGCACACCGGTGTTGGCGAACATTCGGCCGGCGGGGAAATACCTGATGGAGGATTTCTTTTACGCCGGCGGATTGCGTGCAATGCTCGTCGAGCTCGGCGACCTCATTGATGGCAGCACGCTCAACGTGAATGGGCAGACGCTTGCCGAGAACATCGCTGGCGCGCAGGTCCTGAATGCGGATGTGATTCGCAGCCGCTCAACGGCGCTTGTCGAATCTGATGGATTGGTGGTGCTCTATGGCAATCTCGCGCCGCGCGGCGCGGTGATGAAGCCACCTGCTGCCGATCCAGCGTTGCTGACGCATACCGGGCCTGCAGTCGTGTTTAAAGACTACGACGACATGTCGAATCGCATTGACGATCCCGCGCTCGACGTCGATGCCTCGTCAGTGCTCGTGCTGCAAAACGCCGGGCCACTTGGCGGACCCGGTATGCCGGAGTGGGGCCAGCTCCCGATTCCGAAGAAGCTCCTCGCGCAGGGCGTGCGCGACATGCTGCGCATTTCCGACGCACGCATGAGCGGCACGAGTTACGGCGCGTGCGTGCTGCATGTCGCGCCGGAATCGTTCGTCGGCGGGCCGCTCGCGCTGGTGCGTGACGGCGACCTCATTCAACTCGACGTGCACGCGCGGTCGCTCTCCGTGTTGGTCAGCGACGAGGAGTTGGCGGTGCGGCGCGCAGCGTGGGTCGCGCCGCAGCCGAAGTTCGAACGCGGATTCGGGCTCCTCTACTCCGGACACATTCAGCAGGCGGACATCGGCTGCGACTTCGACTTTCTCGAGACGACGAAGGGCGTGTTGTCTCGCATTGAGCCGGAGATCCATTAGGTGCAACACTGTCATCCCGCTGGAGCGAAGCGACTGTCGGGATCTGCCGTACTCGGCATGCGGCTGGCTATGGTCGCGACGGAAGGTAGATCCCGACACTCAAGTCGTTCGTGCGGGATGACACCTCCGCCTCTCCTCGCGATGACAGGATGAAACCGACGCGCGTTCGCTACGGAATGCTCGCGTTGCTCCTGCTTGCAACGACGATCAACTACGTCGACCGATCCAACCTTTCCATTGTCGCGCCGTTTCTCTCGAAGGAACTCGGGCTTGGCCCGGTGCAGATGGGTCTTCTCTTTTCCGCGTTCGCCTGGAGCTATGCGATCGCCAACCTTCCCGGCGGATGGTTGGTGGACCGGTTCGGCGCACGAGTCATTTACGGCGTCGCGCAGTTTGCATGGTCTGCGTCAACGCTCGGACTCGGACTCGTCAGCGGATTCAGCGCGCTGTTTGGGTTGCGCTTCGCCGTCGGACTCGCAGAGGCGCCAGCGTTTCCGGTGAACAATCGCGTCGTGACGACATGGTTTCCGCAGCGCGAACGTGGAAGGGCGACGTCGACGTACGCGATGGGCCAGTACATCGGCTCGGCGATGTTTTCTCCGCTGCTGTTCTGGATGGCGAGCAGGTTTGGGTGGCGATCCGTCTTCTGGGTCACGGGCACAGCGGGCATCGTCAGCGCCCTGACGTGGTTCATTGTCTATCGCGACCCAATGCAGAGCACGCGGGTGAACAGCGCTGAGCTCGAGGCAATTACACGTGGCGGTGCGCTTACGGAGGCGCCGACCAGGGAGCCAGTGACGCGAGAGCAGATCGCACGACTCCTCCGCGAGCGGCAAGTCTGGGCTCTGGGCGCAGGAAAGTTCGCGATCATGTCGTCGCTCTACTTTCTGCTCACATGGTTTCCGACGTACCTGGTCAAGGAGCGCGGCATGACGGCGCTGAGCGCTGGCGTCGCGACGTCGCTCCCCTATATCGCGGCGACGATTGGCGTCATGCTCGGAGGCGCGTGGTCGGACTGGTTGCTCAGACGAGGCCGCGATATTTCAGCGGCACGCAAGATCCCGATCGTCAGTGGCTTTCTTGGCGCCACGAGCATCATTCTCGTGAACTACACGTCGAACAACACGCTCGGGCTCGCGATCCTGACGTTCGCGTTTTTTGCGCAGGGCGTGTCGTCGAACTCATGGTCCATCATCGCTGAAGTTGCGCCACAAAAGTTGATCGGTGTCACTGGCGGGATCATCAACTTCACCGGTCACCTTGCCGGCATCGTCACTCCGATCCTCATCGGCTTCATCATCAAGGCCACGGGATCGTTCGAGTTGGTGCTGGCGTATGTCTCGCTCGCCGGCGTCGTTGGCGCGCTGTCGTATACCGTGCTACTCGGCCGGATTCACCGCATCGAGATGTGAACACTACCGGTTCGTTCAACCGGTGTCCGCAACGCCGCATTGTCATCCCGCACGAGCGACCGCTCGTGTCGGG
>JBDTXZ010000780.1:0-2537 GCA_040005935.1 bacterium
AGCTGTCGTTCAAGGAGTCAACAGAACTCGCGGCCCTGCCCGACCGGATCGACGCGTTGGAGCGTGAGCGCGAGAAAACGTACCTGTCGTTGTCGGATCCTGTCCTGCTACGAGACGGATTGGCAGTTGCCAGGACACAGACGCGCATTGCACAGCTGGATGCTGAAATCGGGATGCTCACGCAGCGATGGGAGGCGCTGGAAACCCAGGCAAGCTCGTGAGACTCCTGACGCGTAAAGCGAGTCAGTCTCGTGCTACCGATAGTGCGGCAGATGCACCGTATCGATGAACAACATGCCGTCATATTCGTCGCGGGGCACAAACCGCTCGGCTTGCGTGCCCCACGACAGCCCGGTGATTGGTTTCCACATCCAGTCGTTGCCGCGCTCACGCGTGGACTGCGAGAAGTCCACGAACGAATAGCGCCACGGCGCACGATGCAGGATGGACTCGAGACTTCCCGATGTCGATCGCGCAATTGCATATGGCTGACGCGTGTTGGACGCCGCGCTGCCGCGATACATGAATAGCCCGATCGTATAGAGCTCACGCCGGTGGCGCTGGGCTACCCACGTGCCCATGGTGCGCTGTGCAGGACTCGTCGTGTCGCCCACGCTGCGCGTGTTCTCGCGATGCTGGATGTGAAAGTTGTGCGCCCAGACGATGACCTTCTTGCCCGGATAGAGCTCGTCGAGCAGGAAGTCCAGGTTGTTCGCCATGCCGAGATCGCGGATCTCCGTGCCGGCAGTACCGGTGGTGGCGAGCTGCCGGACGAAAAATGTCATTGAGAGCGCCGCCTGCCGCGCAATCATGGCGACGTTCGCATCCTCGCCGTTCGCGGCCTCGATCGCGCGCCGGTTCTTGCCGAGAAACGCGGCGAGCGAGTCGTAGAACGCGACGAGCCGAACCTGGTTGGCGGCCGCGTACGTCGGACTGCGATCTGCGAGGAAGGCGCCGTCAGTCTCGTAGACGCGCCGCGCGTACGACGAATCGAGCGGCGCGATCAATGTGCGAAAGACTCCCGGGCGAGCGTTTGCTGATTGGGAGCTGGTCTGCTCGTCGAAGCCTGCGAGGATGAGCGGACGCGCGGTGCTCTGTGTCTGCTTGATGTACTCGAATAGCGGCAGCGCTTCCGTCGAATGCCAAACGCCGAAGATGCAGGCGCGCATGAGCTCCATTGCCGAGAGCGTCGCTACGGATTTCTGCGCGCGTTCGCACTCGAACGTCGAGCTCTCGAAGGCCATCACGTCATAGCCCAGCTCTTCATGCAGGAACTTGATGAGCCGCACTTTGGCCAGGCTGAACTCGGCGACACCATGTCCGCTCTCGCCCAGTTGCACGATGCGCTTGCCGGCAAGGAGCGGCGCAAAGAAACGTACGTCGGAGTAGTCGGTGGCACCGAGCGAGCGGATGGGATGCGCGTGCGATGCGATCCATGCCGCGTAGTCCGGATCTTCCGGGGCCGCAGCGATGCTGTCCGCCGGCAGCGCGAGTTCGGCGTCGGTGAGCAGTCGCGCCATGTCCTCGGCGGGGCGCGGCTCGGGAGTGTACGCCGCGATCGTGCGCGGCATCGGATCACCGACGACTTCGACGGCAAGCGAGTCGAACCACGCCGTCCCGTCACCCGGGTGGAGGGGCCCGAAGTACACGGCAGACGCGCCTGAGTCTACCGGGAGTTCCATGTCGTAGCGGGTCCACGGCGTGGTGCCGCGCACGCCGCGCTGCGACATGTTGTCGAGATGGATAATCTTGTCTGGCGCGTCCACGCGCATCCAGAAGCCGGCATAGCCGGTCCGGATGTTCTCCGTGCGAATGTAGCCGGACAGGTGCAGCGTGCGCCCTGCCGCTCGCGCGACCGGGTAGCTCAGCGAAATGACGGCGAATTTGCTCGCGTCTGCATAGGGCGTCGTATCGGTCCAGCGTGTGCGCAGGCTATAGCGGCCGGCAAGAGGGGACATCGAATCGACAACGATTTCGAACCCGGCGCCGCCAGCGCCCCATCCTGTTGGCCGTCCGCTGGGATCGTGCGCCTCGAAGCCGAGGTTGAACATCGCCGATTGGGCGCTCGCGGCCGCGGGAAGGCTCGCGGCGACGAGAAGGCACGCGGTAAGGAGGCTGGGCAAGAGAGGCATGATCTCGGCGCGACGACGGTGTGAGAAGCTCGTGCCCCCAAGTTTGAGGATGAACCAGCCGGACACCAGTGCGCAGGATGGTACGATTGCGCGCTCCGCGTCCAAGGCCGCTAAAGAACGAACTGTTCGTGAGCGGGTATCAGTACGCGGAGGTACCCATGCACCCAATCACTGTGCGGTCCGCTCGCCAAGTCGGGCTCGCTGTTCTCCTCGCTGCCTCAACCGCAGTTTCCGCCGCCGCGCTGCCAACGCGCCCGTCGTCACTTCGTGCGGTTGCGGATGTCACCGAGATCGACGTCGCGGCCTCGAATAAGAAAGTCGGCGACGCGTATAGCGCACTCGTCGCCATGTGGAGCGCCGACTTCAAGCAACTCGGCGCCAACTTTACCGCGCCATCCATCGTTC
>JBDTXZ010000781.1:0-2536 GCA_040005935.1 bacterium
GTCAGCGTAATCGTCGGTACAGAGGTCACCTTTGCCCGCGCACCAACATCGGAGAATTGCGCGACGACGATCGTGCTAAGAGCCGGCCGCGCGCCCACGCCCGTCCACACGCTCACTGTCGCCGAGTCTCGACTCGTTCCCGACAGGAGAACGTATCTCGTCAGCCGCAACGCGTAGCGCCCGTCGTTGCCTGTCACGCCATTGGCGGATAACGATTGGCCGTTCGCCGACGCATCGCCGCTCACGTTGACTCGAACACCTTGTACCGGCGCGCCCGCCGGATTGACGATGCGACCTTCGACGTCCCCGCAGCCATAGTTGCCAAATTCGTACGTCTGCTGGCAGATCGACGAGTCCTCCGCTTCCGTAAGCGACGCGGCGCAGCCGAGTAGGAAGGCACTCACACAAGCGGCAACGACAAAACGAAAGCGCATAAGCACGATCTCTGGCATGGGTGAGGTATGCAGAGCCCAACCCATGCCGGGAGAGGTTCGTCACTCATGCCGGTGCGCCACGTCTTACACCGTGGGCGCCCAGCCCGCCGCGTACTTCCTCGACCAGTGTCCCGTCGCGTCGGCATCACCAACGATGTGTCCAGTGGAGGGATCCGTGTGCAGCTTCCGCCCCGTGTGCTGCGCGATGTTGCCGAGGTGGCATAGCAAGACACTCTTCGCCGCGTCCGAGATCGGCGCGCGAAGCGTCTCGCCCGTGCGAATCGCACCGAGAAAATTCTGCATGTGCAACGACGTCGCTGCGTCGTCACCGAGGAGATCCACCGTCGTCGTGGTTTGCTTCGCCTCGATATTCTCCTTGACGACCTTTTGCTTGATGTCATAGTGCACGTAGCCGTCGCGGTCGAGCACGATGCTGCCGTTCGTGCCAAGAATCGCGGTGCCACGAGACCGGCCGAACAACTGCAGGCCATTGCAACTCTGTCCCTGCCAGATGATCGACTTTCCTCCAGCAAATTCGAACGTCGCTTCCTGCGTGTCCGAAAATTCCCAATCATCCTGGAAGTGATAGCGCCCGCCGGTAGACGTCACGTGCGTCGGATAGTCGACGCCAAGGGCGAGACGCGAGATGTCGATTTCGTGCGTGCCGTTGTTGCAGATCTCACCCGTGCCCCAGCGCTTGAACCAATGCCAGTTGTAGTGAATCACATTATCGCGAAACGCCGTTCGCTCGGCGGGCCCCTGCCATAGCTCGTAGTTGAGATTCGCGGGTACCGGCGCGGGCTTGCCGCGCCCGATTCCCACGCGTGTGTTCGCGTACCATGCACGCACCTGATACGCCGTGCCGATCGCGCCTTCGTGGATCATCTGCAGCGCTTCGATCGTGCGCGGCGACGAACGCTGCTGCGAGCCTTGCTGCACGTGCTTGCCGTACTTCTTCTGCGCGGCGACGAGCAATTCCCCTTCACGCGGATTGTGTCCGCACGGTTTCTCGAGATAGACGTGCTTGCCCGCTTTCAGCGCAAGAATCGCCATTGGTGCGTGCCAGTGATCCGGCGTCGCAATGGACACCGCGTCCACATCCTTGTCGTCGAGCGCGCGACGAAAATCATCCACAGCTTTCGGCGTTCTCGCCTGGCTCGACATCATGCCGCTCGACGCCTTGCCGAGCACGGTGTGGTCAACGTCGCAGAGATATCCGACTTCCGAGTTCGCGAGGTGCGAAAAATTCTGCGCGTGCACCTGGCCTCGTCCGTTCAGTCCAATCACCGCGACGATGACTTTTTCGTTCGGCGATCGCGACATGCGCGGCGTCGCGATCGGTAGGCGATTCGTCATCGCGACGCCCAGCCCAGCTGCTCCGGCGCGCTTGAGGAAATCTCGGCGGTTTGGTGTCTCGTCAGACATTGGTAACGGGGTAAACGTGAGGTCGGCCAGTGGCGATGTTCAGCGTGCGAAAGATTGCAACAACGACGGTGTACACGAAAGGTATCTGGACCAGAAGGAAGGGACGAAAACCCGGCGACGAATCCGGAATCGTGGTGGCGCCAAAGCGGATGCAGCGCGCGCATGCGGACGCGCACGCTCCACGAGATGCGGTGCTCGCCCAATGACATCGCGTCCACGTTGCCCAGACCGGCGACGGCGCTCCACGCTGGCCAACGTTGTCGCATGTAGGTGGCAAACGCATCGGAGTCCGGCAGCAACCGAATGCGACGCAACACCCCGCGATAGAATCGCTGCTCGGCAGCCAGGCTCTCGGTAAGCGGCGCCGGCCGGAAATCATATAGCGGATCCGCGCTCGCTTGCAGCCCGAGCAACGAACCAAGGCGTCATCGTCACACCGGGCGCTGGGTGCACGAAATGGAATCGATCGCGGCCTGGAGACGCTCGTATTCCTGCCGATTCCGCGCACGAACGGCGACAGTCGCTGCATCGCGCAGGAGCTGAGGCAGAGACGGCAAGAGAGCCGCTGCCGCGATATATCGGGGCGCGAAGTTCGGCGTGAGCGAAAGTGCAAGCAGCGTGGCGGAAAGCAGCAGCACTCCAGTCTGGAGCGTGCGGATCGCATCGAGGTACTCTTT
>JBDTXZ010000782.1:0-2529 GCA_040005935.1 bacterium
ACGCCTCCGGTGCTCGGAGGGCCGTCGCCGTCGATCCCGCCGCCAAGGAGCGCAATATCAAGCGGCTTCGGCGCATCGAAGGCCAGGTCCGGGGACTTCAGAAAATGGTCGAGGACGACCGCTACTGCGCCGACATCATGACGCAGATTTCGTCCGTGCACGAAGCGCTGCGATCGGTGGGCCGAGAGTTGATGCGCAACCACCTGAAGTACTGCGCGACGGCGGCCATCAAGGCCGGCCCGGATGAGGCCGAGCCAATGTATGACGAGCTCGTTGACCTGCTCTACAAGCACAGCAGATAGGCGTGGAATCCTGCCTTTTGTCGTGAAATTCTATTTGCGCTCAGCCACAGCGCAGTCGCGCGCACAAAGCCTCGTTCCCTCCTCACTTGAGGCGCATTGCGGCACGCGAACACCGACAGGATTTGCGCTGTGCGTACGCTTCCGTCCAAAGCGAATGTCGAAGGGGCATCGCATGTGAATCGTGGTTCACCGTTCACCGTTCCCCAAGCGTCCGGGCCTCTGCCCACTCCTCCATCCACATGTAGACCGTCGGCAGCACGAGCAGTGTAAGGAGCGTCGCAGACACCAGCCCACCAATGACCACTGATGCAAGCGGTCGTTGCACCTCGGCCCCACTGCTCGTGGAGATCGCCATTGGAATGAACCCCACACTCGCTACGAGCGCCGTCATCAACACCGGGCGAAGTCGCGTTGCCGCTCCTTCGCGCACCGCATCAACCAAACGACGACCGTCGGTACGCAACTGGTTGATGTACGAGATCAGCACGACGCCATTCAGCACGGCGACGCCGAACAGCGCAATGAATCCCACCGACGCGCTGAGATTCAGGTGGATGCCGCGAAGCCACAGCATCGCCACTCCACCAATCAGCGCGAACGGAACATTCAGCATCACCAGGAATGCATGACGCACGGTGCCGAAGCTCGCATACAAGAGGCCCGCGATGAGCAGCAATACAAGCGGCACGATCAGCATGAGGCGCCGTGTCGCACGCATCTGGTTTTCGAACTGGCCACCATAGGTGACGTAATAGCCAGTCGGCAACACAACCTTGGCGGCTATCGCGCTGCGGACGTCGGACACAAAGCCGCCGAGGTCTCGTGAGCGCACGTTGCTCTGGACAACCACGTAGCGCTGTCCTCCGTCGTGATCGATCACCTCTGGCCCTTCCACGACACTCACGTGTGCCAGTTGCGCCAACGTGACCGTACCGCCAGCAGGAGTGCGGATGAGCGTCTGCCCAACTGCTTCCGGCGTGGAGCGGTACAGCGCGTCGAGGCGAACCACGACTGGAAAACGCTTCCGGCCGTCGATCACCTCGGTCGCCGTCGCACCACCGATGCCCATCTCGATCGCTTCGCGCACGTCCGCGACATTGAGTCCGTAGCTCGCGATCGCCGAGCGGTCGAGATCGATTTCCAATTGCATGGCGCCAGCGCCGATCCCGACTGATACATCCTCCGCGCCGTCGATCCCCGCGACAACGCTGCGAATCTCCTCCGCTTTCGCCTGGAGCAGCGGAAGGCTGTCGCCGAAAATCTTGATGCCGAGTGCGGTCTTGACGCCCGATACCACTTCATCGAGGCGCATGGCCATTGGCGCGCTGAAATCGTAGTCGACGCCCGGTATCTCCGCGAGCGCGGAGTCCATCTTCGGAATGAGCCGGTCCAGTGAACGCTCTCGCCACTGCGCCTTCGGCTTGAAGGTGACGTAGACGTCTGCCTGATTGAGCGCCATCGTCTCTGTGGCCTCGTGCGGACGTCCGAGGTTCGTGACCACCGAACTGACCTCCGGAAATCGCTTGAGCGTGCGCTCCACTTCGGTTGAGATCGACGCACCCTGCGGCAACGACGCGCTCGCAATGCGTCGCGTCTCGATCAGGAGATATCCCTCGTCCAGCTTGGGCATGAACTCAGTACCGAGAAACGGGACGGACGCGAGCGCGATCGCGAGCAGGGCGACGGCTACGACGACGACGCGGCTGCGATGTGCGAGCGCCCACGCCAGCGCGCGGTCGTAGCGCGCATGGACGACAACGAGCCACGACGCGTCGGCATGCGCTTCGCCCGACGCGTGTTCTCGCTCGCCGAACACATACGACGCCATCGCGGGCACGTACGTGAGCGCGAGCACCAGCGACCCAATGACGGCCGCGCAGACGGTAAACGCCATGGGGCGGAACATCCGTCCCTCGATGCCCTCGAGCGTGAAGATCGGTATGTACACCGCGACGATGATCGCGACGCCAAACACAATCGGCCGGCCAACCTCGAACGCGGCGCGTCGCAATACGTCCTGTCGCTCGGTCGCGGTACCGCGCTCCATGCCGACGCGTCGCACGAAGTTCTCGACCATGACGACCGACGCATCCACAATGAGGCCGAAGTCCAGCGCACCAAGGCTCATCAGGTTGGCAGATAAGCCAAACTTTCGCATCGAGAGAAAGGCGATGAGCAGTGCGAGAGGAATGACGGATGCCGTAAGAAGCGACGCCCGTACGCTGCG
>JBDTXZ010000783.1:0-2526 GCA_040005935.1 bacterium
CTACCGATTGTGCAGGCGCGGCGAGGGGCACGAGCAGAAGTGCGACGACAGCAAAAGCCGCCGTCCGACTTGCAAAATGCTCTGATCGATTCGGTGCAGACGGCGGCGAGCTCATCGCGCCGAGCGACCGCCTTGCAAAGGCCGAGACTGAATGCACCAATCGATTTCGCACGTACGACATCCTCCGGTTTTCGCAATTCAAACTGGCGAGAGCGATCGGTTGCGCCGTCTTGCGAGCGGTAAGCGTATACTTTCCCGTCGAATCCGCCAGCGTTACTGCAATCGGCCTCAAGAGCGACATTCCATGGAATCATTTGCGGAATTCGCGCCACCGCATTCAACACCGCCGCTCGCCCCAAAGCAAACGCACGGTTTGCGCGCGCGCGTCGTGTCGCTCGATGCGATAACTCAAAAGACCATGGCTGCGTTCACCGGCCAGACTGCCCAGTTCGCCGGTACCGCCCGTCTGCTATTAGCTTTGTGAAGAAATCGTTGCATTCCCCCTACCTCTCGTACACATGTCGCGCTTCGCATCCATTCGCAACATCGGAGCTGTGGTTCTCGTCATCTCAGCCGCGTGCGCCAAGCCCGACGCTGTTCCTGCAGGCCAGAAGGTTGCCGCTTCCGGCGGTGATGTAACCGCGAGCGCGGCAGCTAATACAAAGGGCGCCGCGCCAACGGACTCCATCAGCACGCTCGCCGACAGGGGGCGCATCCGAGGCGCCGCGTCCGCGACAGTCTGGCTCATCGAGATCAGCGACTTTCAGTGCCCGTACTGCAAGCGGTGGCATGATGAGACGTACGCGGTGCTCGACAAGGAGTTCGTGCAAACCGGCAAGGTTCGGCTTGCGTATCTCAACTTCCCGATTCCGTCGCTGCACCCGAACGCTCGCGCAGCGTCTGAAGCCGCCATGTGTGCATCCGTGCAAGGCAAGTTCTGGGAACTGCACGAGTCACTGTTCAACACGCAGGCGGCGTGGGCGGGCCAGCAGAATCCAATGGCGACATTCGATTCACTCGCGGTCGCTGCTGGAGCGGATGGCGCAAAGTGGAAAAACTGCATGACGTCGCACGCCGCCGTTCCACTCATCGACGCCGATCAGGAGCGCAGTAAAATCCGCGGCGTGCAGTCCACGCCGACGTTTTTTGTTGGCGATCAAATGATCCAGGGCGCGTATCCGGCCGACAGCTTTCGCGTCATTATCAACAGACAATTGGCCAAGTCGAAGTAGTCGCTGAAAACGTCGTCTTCGGCACCGTGAATAGCGCGCTGCGGGTCGGCTACGAGGGCGCGGCGCTTCTGGCACGCGCCCTTTCTGCGGTTGCGCCAGCAAGTGGCAACAAACTCGTTGAGACGTTTGCCGCTCGTCGCAACGTGATCTCCCGCTTTGAATCGTTTGCGCGCGACTCGGCGCGTCCGCTCCTTTGGATGCATGCACCGAGTGTCGGCGAAGGGCTTCAGGCGCGGCCGGTGATCGATCTCGCGCGCAATCGGGCGCCGCGCACGCAGCTCGCGTACACGTACTTCTCTCCAAGTGCGCGCGCTTTCGCCGAGCGTCTTGCGGTTGACTTTCGCGATGTACTTCCGTTCGACGTCACGCCGGACATGCGCCGCGCACTGGCGGCACTCGCGCCCACGGCGCTGATTTTCAGCAAGCTCGACGTGTGGCCGACACTCGCGCGCGAAGCATGTCGTCGCGGAACGCGACTCGGTCTGATCAGCGCAACGTTATCGCGTGGCTCGTCGCGTCGATCCGGCTTCGCCAGCGCGATTCTGCGAGACGCATACGCGCGGCTCGATCGAGTCGGGGCCATCAGTTCCGATGATGCGGACCGTCTGATCTCGCTTGGTGTCCCGTCGTCGCGCGTGAGCGTCACGGGCGACACTCGGTACGATCAGGTGTGGGCGCGAGCGAATGCGGTCGATCGCAGCACACCGCTGCTTCGCACGCTTGAAAATGGTCGTCCCACGCTGGTCGCGGGATCGACCTGGCCCGCGGATGAAGCGATCCTCCTTCCGGCCTGGAATCGATTCCGGACGCGAATGCCGGAAGCGCGCATGATCATCGCGCCCCATGAGCCGAACGCCACACATCTCGCGCCGATCGAGCAATGGGCAACATCCGCAGGGTTGCGAATCGCGAAGATCGACGACGCGTCAGCGAAAACTGCCGACATCGTTCTCGTCGATCGGGTTGGCGTGCTCGGTGATCTTTACGCGCTTGCCACTGTCGCATTCATCGGCGGCGCGTTTCACGATGCTGGACTTCACTCGGTGCTCGAGCCGGCGGCGTTCGGTGCGCCTGTGGTGTTCGGGCCTCGGCACCACGCAAGTCGTGAGGCCACTTTGCTCATCGATGAAGATGCAGCGGTCAGCATCGATGATGCGCGCGAATTGGTCAAGGCGCTTGACCGGTGGTTGGGTCCATCGCCAGAGCGGCGAGCGGCCGGAGATGCTGCGCGCCGCGTCGTGCACCGCGGACTGGGCGCGGCGGATCGGTCGTTTGCTCTCGTGCAGGATCTGCT
>JBDTXZ010000784.1:0-2521 GCA_040005935.1 bacterium
GCGCGATAAGCTTAGCGAGATCATCGCTTCCATCCGGAAGGACCCGCACCCGGCCTTCGTCGAGGCGCGCACTTATCGTTACCGCGGCCATTCCATGTCGGACCCGGCGAGCTACCGGACGAAGGAGTTTGCCAGCCACCATCCGAGGTGTTCTTCCGACCGGAAGAAGAGCATCGTGCTTCACGTGAAGCCGATGTCGTCGTACCATCGCCGTGCAGGAAGTAGAATGTGGACTAACCCTTCGTGGGACAGCGGACCCTTCTCCGCATCGACGTCGATCCGCACCGGCTCATAGCAGCAGGCGCAGCTCGTCTCCACTGTCGCCGAAATTCCCAGTGAGGCCGGGATGCCGAGCATGTCCCACGCGCAGTTGGCCCACCAACTCACGGATTCCCCGTGCACGCGGAAGCGCGTCGCGACAGCGGAGAACGGACCGCACATCCAGATCTCTCCGCTCTCTGGATTCACGATGACGCGCTTCGTCACCCCAAGGATCTTGAGCACTTCGCGCGTGTCCTCGAGAGGCGCATCGAATTGTCGAGCAATTTCGTCTGACTTGGGCGGAGCGCCTCTCGTCGCGACGTGCGAATAGATGAAGCGTCGTGTCTCGTCGATGGCGTTGAGCTGATCGTATGTCCGCATTGAGCACCTGTTGTTGGGATCCACGACAGCGTCAAAATACGTCGAGAACAGACGTCGCGCACAACCTGTTGGGCCTCACAATGTGACAGCTGTGAATGGCAATGTGACTCTGCACAATTGCCGCGTCACGTTCTCGCTCGTTGCGTGCCACAGATGTGCCCGTCGCGCCGACTGCGTCAGACCCGGACCTCACACCAGCAGCGAAAGCTGTTCCGGCCCTTCGCCAACTTCCTCGTCCGCCTCGAGGTCCGTCACGTCATCTGCGGCGTCACCAGAATACCGCCCGAACGACAGCTCGTATCGGGCGCACACGTCCACGAAGCGCGCGCGCAAGCCGTCGCGATACTTCTGGCCGACCTGGTAACTGTGCGAATACGCGCGCCGGTACTTGGCAGCGAGCTCGGGAAACTGTAGATCGATGAACGGCAGATAGCGATCGCGAGCCGACGCCTGCAGGCGCAAGGCACACGCGGAGAGGTACGACGCGTCGGCAGCCTTCACGGCCTGCACGAGTTCCTCGACCATCGCTGGCGCATCTGTGATCCCGGGAAGCACCGGCATCACGTTCACGCCAACTTCAATTCCATTGGCGCGCAGCCGACTGATACCGCGGAGCCGGGCCTCTGGTGTCGGCGCGCGTGGTTCGAGGCAACGAGCGAGTTCGCGATCAACCGTGATGAGCGAGACATGCACCGAGAGGCGAGAACGCTCCTTGATGCGCAGAAGAACATCGATATCACGCGTAACCAAGGGACTCTTCGTGATGATGGTCACCGCGATGTTCGACTGCTCGGCCAGCACATCGAGTACCCCGCGCGTGACTCGAAAACGGCGCTCCGCTGGCTGGTAAGGATCCGTCGCTGTCCCAATGACGACGCGCTCTCGATGCAGTGCTTCGAGCGTTCCGGGTCGAGTAAGCGCGCGACGAACCAGCGCCGGCGCCTCGCGCTTGACCATGACTCGGCGCTCGAACGCCAGCCAGGGAGGTAGCTCATCGGTGGGAAGCGCGTCACCACCATCCAGTCGCGCCGCAGTCGCCAAACGCTCGGCAGTATACCTGTGCGCGTATCGCGCGTAGCAGTACGCGCAACCAAACGCGCAGCCAACGTACGGGTTGATGGACCAGAAGCCCATGCCCGTCGCTTTCGGGCCGTTCAACACGCTGCGTGGTGTCGCAGCGTAGTACCGAATGTCTTTCTGCTCACCAACAAGTGGAACCAGCCGCCGTTCGAGACGCTCGGCCTCTCCTGCAAACAGCATTGGCTGCGCTGCCGGCGTCGTGCGACCCATAAGTGAGATATACCGAATAGACACCGAAAGTCAACTGCGCCAGGAACCGCGGCACGTGCGCCCATGCGTCGTCCTGGCTGGCTTACAGTTGGCCTACGAGGTCTTGACGGTTGACGCGCCCACCAAGCGGCGGATTGGAGTTGGAGTTGCCCCGATTGAGTAAAGCGGTGATGGTTGGACTTTCACGCCGCAATTAACGCATTCGCATGCTGTGTTTCAAAGGCAATCGGCAAGCGGTGTCCGAGCGCAGAGTGTCGGCGGTGCGGATTGTACCAGCCTTCGATGTAGCGAAACAGGATAAGCCGCGCCTCGACGTGCGACGGGAAGCGGTGCTTCGCTAGGCATTCGCATTGTAGCGTCGAGAAGAAGTTCTCCACCGTGGCGTTATCGTACGACACTTTGCGTTGAACGCAAGCAGCACTTTGTCATACTTGACGCGCGATATGCGCGCTGAATCGCGCGTGGCGCTTCTTCAATCGGCGAAAGTTTCAGTTTGCCATGGAAAAGTGCCGAACTCGGCATTTCGTGTCGACAGGTTGCGATCCGTCATCACGGCTCCAGGTGCTGCGACACCGTCCAATTCAGGCAT
>JBDTXZ010000785.1:0-2520 GCA_040005935.1 bacterium
CGATTGCTGGAGCGCGCGCGCGTACGCGCCGGAATCGCCCTGTTACTGGCTCTGGTGGCGTTCCTCGTGGCTGCCGCGCGGCGTGACGGCGGCGTGCTATCGGTTGTCGGTGGCGCCGTCGTCGTGCTGCGGTGTCTTGCCGTCATCCGCCTGAGCGAGTTTTCATCGCGTTCGCGGTTGTTCGACGCGTCTGTGTACTTCCTCGACGCCGGTCGCGCCTATACAGCCAACGCCGCCGCACTGGGGCTCACGTCGGCGACGGTGTTGTTGTTGGTGCTTCTTGCCAAGCGCCGTATTGCCGACCGAATGCCGCGGTCGCTCGCGGTCACGGTTGCCGCGCTCACGATTGCCACGGGCCCGTTCGCGGTGCGCGCGCTGGCCGGGGGTATCAGGCCGCCTGCCGAAGGGGCGAGTTTCGCCCTCTGGCTCATCTGGAACGTTCCACTCTGCTTGGTGGCAACCGCGTTGCTCGTGCTTGCGAGCTGGGCGGGCCGCCGAGCGTTGGGCGGTCAGCGTGGAGTGCCGGGGTGGGGGGGAACTGTGGTCGCGTTGCTCGCGGCAGTCCTTGCGCCGATCGTCTGGCAGGCGCCGGGTCAGTGGCCGCAGTGGTACACCGTCCTGTGGGCACTTGCCGTCGCAGCGTTGGTTCTGGCGAGACCGTCGCGTCGTTCGCTCCTGTTTTGCGCGACCGTTGCCGGTCTTGCCGCAACCACGGTGGTGTGGGGCAGTGCGTCACGCGGCCGCGTGCAAAAGGCAGAGAGCGACGTACGGAATCTATCCGCGCCGGATGCGTATGCGGTCACGCTCGGCGGGCGTCTTGCCGCTCGCCTGCAAGGCAAGAGACTGCCGCAAACGCAGCAGGAACTGCTCGAGCGTTATGTGACGTCGGATCTGTCTTCCTCCGGGTACCCGGTCGCCTTGATGGCGTGGCAGGGCTCTCAGCTGCTCGCTGCCTTTGGATCGGCGCCGTTCAATGCGGCGTTCGATACGGTTGGCATGGTTGCCGCTGTCGCGCAGGGGCAAGGGCGCATTGTTGAACTGACGACGAACGCGGGCGCTTACGGCGTTCGCGTGATTGCCGTTCCGATGATTGGTGGCGCTGTCACAATTGTCGTTGCCCCGAGGACTCGGCTCATTGGCAGCGATGCATATGCACGATGGTATGGGCTTGCCGCGACGGCGAGCAATGAGCCGTTGTACTCCGTGCAACTCATTGGCGATTCGACCTCGCGGCGCGATGCCATTCGCTGGCGCCGCGTCGACACGGAACTGCACGGTGACTGGCCGGTGGTGGGGCACAACGGGCCGTCGCGCGCGCACGTCGAGGTGGATTTGCGCGGACTCGACACGCTGCTTCCTCGAGGTGGCTTGTTGGTGCTCGTGGATCTGGGTGTCGTGGCCCTCGTGTGGCTTGTGGGAGCGCTCGCCGATGGGCGCGTCGGCAGGTGGCTGCGACTGCAGCGTCGGAATATTCGCAGCTATCGCGCTCGTCTTTCCGTCGCACTGTTTCTGTTCTTCCTGGTGCCGGCGGCGGCGTTTGCGTTCTGGTCGTGGCATCAGCTCGTTGACGACGCGGACGCCTCGCGGCGACTGCTGGTGACGGAGACCATGCGTGCATTCGCCGGCGACCCCACACAGCCGAAGGTACTGCATGCCGAGGCCATCCGACTCGACACCAAGCTGTTGTTGTACCGATCGGGCGTCCTCGTGTCGGCGAGCGATTCGACGTTCGCAGACCTCGCGCCGATGGGCTACCTGCTGCGCCCCGCCGTCGCCCTTGCGATCAACCCGGCCGAAGAAGTCAGCGCAACGTTTGCCGAGCCGCTTGGCGGAGCGACTGGAATGCTCGGCTATCGGGTGATGCCCGGGTCGCACGGATCGATCGTGCTCGCTGCGCCGGCGCGCGTTGACGACGAACGTCTCGAACGTCGTCGGCGCGATCTCGGCGTGTTGGTGTTATTCGCGACGGCGCTTGGCGCTGCGGCAGCGCTGTGGTTGAGCGCCATCGCGGCGCGACAACTCGCACGGCCGATCGCATCGTTGCGCGAAGCGGCGCGTGCTGTCGCTCGCGGCGAGAACGTGCTACCTCTCGACGCGAACGCAGTGAGCGAATTCCTCCCCGTGTTCACGGCGTTCCGTGCGATGGCGCACGACCTGGGAGAAAGCCGGACCGCACTGGTGGAAGCGCAGCGCCGCACCGATGCTGTGTTACGCACGGTGGCCAGCGGTGTCATCGCGGTGGATGAGACGGGGCGCGTGATTCTCGCGAATCCGAGAGCGGACGCGATGCTGGGCGCGGTGCCTGGGTCCGGCGAGCGAGTGAGCGAGTTGCGAGTACCTGCCATCACGGTGCGCGTTGCCGGTTTCCTGCAAAACGACCAACAGGCAGACGGCTTCGAGATCGAGCGCAGTGGACGCACGCTGCGCGGGCAGCTCACGCGACTTGAACGTGGAGGTGCCGTGCTGACGCTGGATGACGTAACGGAACTCGCGCGCGCGCAACGCGTGCTCGCGTGGGGC
>JBDTXZ010000786.1:0-2513 GCA_040005935.1 bacterium
CGGTGGGAGTTCATCCGGAGGATTTACCACTTGTTCACTGCTTGGCGCTACCTCCGGGCGCTTCGTACAGCGTTTCGCACATGGGACGACGCTTCCGCGCGCAGCAGAGGACGCGGAGGATCGGCGGGCGAAGAGAGCTGTCGCTGGGCGAGCGCAGCGCGTGGAGGCATCTGGACTCACTGCCCTCTTTACCGCAGAGGGACGCAGAGGGGCAGAGGTACGCAGAGGCTTCTTCTTCCTCTGCGATCCTCTGCCCCTCCGCGTCCCTCTGCGGTTCAAATGCACGTGATCTCGATGGCGAAACATCACCCCTGCTTCACGGGTTTGCGAACCTCTTGATGGCCGCGCATGTTTTCACTCTCCCCTCTCGTGAGTGTCCGCATGCGTCGCCTCGCCATTTCCGGAGCGCTCCTCCTTTGCATTTTCGGTATTCCGCTCACCGCGCAGGTCGCGCAAACCGGATCGACGGCTGGCGCTGCGCGTCCTCCGGTTGCGGCCAAGCAACCCAAGGTGTCCAGGATTCACGGCTACACGCGCACTGACGACTACTTCTGGCTGCGCGACAAGACCAATCCCTCGGTGCGGCAGTACCTCGAAGCAGAAAACGCGTACACCGCCGACGTGATGAAGCCAACCGAACAGCTGCAACAGCGGCTGTACGACGAGATGGTAGCGCGGATCAAGCAGACGGACGAAACGGCGCCTTACCGAAAAGGCGATTGGGTCTATTGGTCGCGCACGACCGAAGGCAAGCAATACTCCAACCTCGTGCGGCGTCCCGTTGCGGGAGGCGCCGAACAAAGCGTCCTCAACGTGAATGCGATGGCAGTGGGGCACGGCTTCTACTCGCTGGGCGCGGCAGTCATCAGCGATGATGGCAACCTCGTCGCCTACAGCGTCGACACCACGGGCTACCGTCAGTATGAGCTGCACGTGAAGGACCTGCGGACGGGAGCGACCCTGATCGACCACGTGCCGCGCGTGGGGTCGGTGGTGTGGGCGAAGGACAACCACACGATCTTCGTGACCACGGAAGATTCCATCACCAAGCGCTCCGACAAGTTCTGGCGACACAAGGCCGGCACCGATTCAACCACGTTGTTGTATGACGAGAAGGACGAGAACTTCGACCTGGGCGCGGAGCGGTCACGCGACCAGTCGATAATCTTCGTCACCGCCGGCGCGAAGACGAGTGCTGAAGCGCGCTATCTCTCTGCCGACACACCAGACGGCACGCTTGCGCTGGTGCTCCCGCGCGAGGCGAAGCACGAGTATTCCGTCGATGCCGACGCCGGACGTTTCTACATTCGCACCAACGACCACGCGAAGAATTTCCGCGTTGTGTTTGCGCCAATCGCGCATCCGGATCGCGCACACTGGACGACCTTCATCGCGCACAATCCCAAGGTGAAGATCGAGAACGTGGATTTTTTCGCGGGACACGCCGTCGTTTCGGAGCGCGAGAATGGCCTTACGTTTCTTCGGGTCATCGACAAGAAGACCGGCGGCTCCCATCGCATTTCTACACCGGAGCCGGTTTACACGCTCTACACAAGCACGAACGCGGAATACGTATCGGACTCGCTTCGCTTCACGTACAACTCCCTCGTCACGCCGCCGAGCACCTTCGCGTACAACGTGAGCACGCGCGCGCGGACGCTGCTCAAGCAGCAGGACGTCTACAACTACGACCCAGCGAAGTTCGAGTCGCGCCGCATCTGGGTCACCGCACGCGATGGGACCAAGGTGCCCGTTGCGCTCGTGTTCAAGAAAGGCACACCGATCGACGGCAGCGCGCCAATGCTGCTCTACGCGTACGGCAGTTACGGCGCGTCGATTGACCCAACGTTCTCATCGAACCGCCTCAGCCTGCTCGATCGTGGCTTCATCTACGCGCTCGCGAGCATTCGTGGTGGCGGAGAGCTCGGTGAGCCGTGGCGCGAGGCGGGTCGCATGATGAAGAAGATGAACACGTTTACGGACTTCATCGACGTCGCCGACTATCTCGAGAAGCACAAGTACACGTCGGCAAACCGGATGATGATTCAGGGCGGATCTGCGGGCGGGCTGCTCATGGGTGCAGTCGTCAACATGCGTCCCACCCTGTTCAAGGCTGCTATCGCCGCCGTGCCCTTTGTCGACGTGATGAACACGATGCTCGACCCGACACTCCCGCTGACGACGTCCGAGTATACCGAATGGGGCAATCCGAACGAGAAGCCGGCGTACGACTACATGATGAAGTATTCACCCTACGACAACGTCAGGAAGCAGGCGTATCCGGCGATGCTCGTCGAGGTGTCGTACAACGACAGCCAGGTGCCGTATTGGGAGGGCACGAAGTTCGCCGCGAGGATCCGCGACATGAAGACCGACAACAACCAACTGCTCGTAAAAGCCAACCTCGGCGCAGGTCATGGCGGGGCGTCAGGCCGTTACGACCGGTGGCATGAAATCGCGTTCGAGTATGCCTTCATGATCAACCAGGTTCCTATGGGGATGATGGTTCCATA
>JBDTXZ010000787.1:0-2508 GCA_040005935.1 bacterium
GCGCTCGCGCCTGCGGGATGACATCCATTCGCACCCTTACAGAACAGCATTGTACCTAGGTGTGCACCTGTGAGAGAGATCTACCCTTTGTCGGCCTTACGCACTCGAATTAGTCCCTCCTGCGCCACCGACGCAACGAGCTCGCCAGACTGCGAGTGAATCGTTCCGCGAACGAACCCGCGAGCGCCCCACGTAACCGGGCTGTCGGTTGAGTAGAGCAACCATTCGTCGGCACGAAACGGACGGTGCATCCATAGCGAGTGATCGAGCGACGCGAGCTGCAATCCACGCGAGCGGTACGGAATGCCATGCGGCTGAAGCGCGGTGATGAGCAGCCCGTAGTCCGACGCATATGCCAACACGGCCTGATGGATCGATGGATCATCAGGCAGCTTGTCCACCGCGCGGAACCACGCGCGACGAATCGGCGCGCGCTTCTCTGAGCCGAGCGGATCGCCCGGACTGACGGGCCGCACGTCGATGGGCCGCTCCTGCGTCAGGATCGATCGCAGCGATTCCGGAATCTGGTGTGCGATTTCGCGAATGAGCGTGAGCTCCGGTGTGAGCGTTTCCGGATGCGGCACCTCCGGCATGTCCGACTGATGCGCCGGACCTTCCTCTTCAATGTGAAACGACGCCGAGAGATTGAAGATTGCCTGCCCGTGCTGAATGGCTGTGACACGCCGCGTGGTGAAACTCGATCCGTCGCGAAGGCGATCCACGAAGTAGACAATCGGTGCAGCGAGATCACCTGGCAGGATGAAGTATCCGTGCGCCGAGTGGGCTTCGCGATTTGTGTCGACCGTGCGACGCGCCGCCACCAGCGCCTGCGCGAACACTTGCCCACCGTACACTCGGCCCGTACCAAGGTCGCGGTTCTGCCCACGATAGATGTTCACCTCGAGTGGTTCGAGGTCCAGGAGCGAGAGAAGGATGTCGAGGGATTCGGCGCTCATGCGGTAGTTGTGATGTGGTGATGGGCTGCGATGGCTGATGCCGGGCTGAGCGGAAGTTAAGACGGCGTGCGCGGATGCGTTTCGTGCCGCGATTCCAGCAATTCGTGACACGCGCCAACCGCTCGTGCCATGTAGCGGACCTGCCTTAGCGAGGAGGCGTATCAGGAGATGAAGCAATCCGTGAGACATCGCAACGTGCGGTCGCGGAGAATCATTTCCTCAGGAGACGACAATGAAGAAAGTATCTATAGTTCCCGTCATTGCTCTCGCGCTGACGCTGGGCGTGGCGGGCGTCGCCGGCGCGCAGGGCGTCGGCCGTCCCGACGGTCAGCGGGCGGCGCAGCAGGATAGCACCCATCGTCGCGGCGCAGGTCGCCGTGGCGGTCCGGACGGGATGCTTCTGCGCGGTATCACCTTGTCGGCAGATCAGCAGACGCGTGTGAAGACGCTACGCGAAGGCGCCCGCAAGCAGATGGAAGCCAATCGGCCGAAGGGCCAGATCACGCGCGGCGACACGACGGGCAGGGGTGCGCGCCGAGCACAGATGCAGCAGTTCCGAGAGAAGCGCATTGCCGAGTTGCGTACGGTCCTTACGTCAGATCAGCGCGCGCAGTTCGACAAGAATGTCGCCGAGTTGAAGGCGCATGCGGGTGAGCACCGCGGTGGCACGCGTCGGACTGATCTGTCATCCTGAGCGAGCGCAGCGAGTCGAAGGATCTGCATCTTTCGAGTGCGGATCCTTCGACTTCGTTCAGCATGACTCAATACAACCGCGCCAATACTTCCCGCAGCAAAAGCTGCGGCACGTTCTGGAAGCCTAACCGCTCTGTCCCTGGCACGATGACTGCGCGCTGCACGACCCCGTTTCCGTATCGGTAGTACACGTACTGCGAGGTGCCGTGAAGTTGAATGCGCATCAGCCTGTTCCAGTGATGAAGGTGTGCACGCGTACAAGGCATCTTCGGGACCATACACCGCTTCACCGCGCTCATCTGTCGTGCTTCGCGCGTACGTGCACGCGCAGCGAACGCATGAGTGCCCTGAGCTTGGCGCGCTCTGCACTCGCCGCAACGCCGTCGGTTTCCAATTGCGATCGCGCGGCCTCGCGCTCCAGCTTTCGCCAACTCTTCAGCCGT
Organism: bacterium; assembly: GCA_040005935.1. Taxonomy (GTDB): domain Bacteria; phylum Gemmatimonadota; class Gemmatimonadetes; order Gemmatimonadales; family Gemmatimonadaceae; genus AG11. Next base: position 2,093 of record JBDTXZ010000787.1, read on the forward strand.
TCAGGTGCCAGCACACCGCTCTTGACCGCGTCGATCACCGCGCAGCCCGGCTCATTGTCATGACGACAGTCGCTGAACCGGCACGACTGGCTCAACGTCGCGATGTCTTCGAACACATGCTCGAGCCCCGCGTCGGCAGACCACAGTTGGAGTTCGCGCATGCCGGGCGTGTCGATCACCAGCACGCCATTGCCTAATTGCACAAGTTCGCGATGCGTTGTGGTGTGGCGTCCGCGTCCATCGCGATCGACGTCGGCCGTGCGCATGATCTCATGTCCCGCCAATCGATTGACGAGCGTCGATTTCCCGACGCCTGACGATCCGAGCAGTGCGATGGTCGAGCGGGACGCAATCAATGTTCGCAGCTCGATGATTCCGTCGTCGTTCGATGCCGAGACCGCAATGACGTCGACGCC
>JBDTXZ010000788.1:0-2503 GCA_040005935.1 bacterium
CGGCGGTACAACGGCCACCGCGGGTGCTGTGTTGACCGCTGAAGACGCATCGGCCGTTCGTCGGAATTCGCGGTCGCTCGTTGCACTCGTGCGGAGCGATCTGGGATCGACAAACGTGGGGCGACTCGATCCGTCGCGCACGTACGCGCAGTCTGACGTTGAGCTCTGGTTTGCGATATCCGCCTTTGCGGACAACACGTCCGTCTACGAGCAAATCGTGAGGAACGGCGGCAATCACGAGGCCGCGGTCCTGGGTGGACGGTCTCTCGTCGCTGCCGCGCGCCGGGTAGACACCGCCATACAGGGTTCGCATGCGTCGGTGCGGGTGCAAGACACGTGGACGACGCTCCGTCGCCAGTTGGCGGCGCTCGATACGGGAAGCTGAGCCGACGTTCGAAGCGCGGTGTGAAGCCGTGCTTCGGGTCGTCGCCCTGAGCGAAGCGAAGGTTCTTCGCTTCGCTCAGTTGGAATGAGAAAGCCACCTCTTACGCCCGTTGACGCAACCGGCTCAGGACAACCCTACCACCTCCGACGGGCACAACTCGTTCATCTCGGCGCCTGATCTGTTGATACGACTTGGCTTCGAGCGTGATTACTTGCCCGTTTGCCAGAACGTCTGCAGCCGCGGACCAAGCGCATTGAGCGCCGCATTCGGCACCCCGCCGTCGATAGCTGGATCGCCAGCATTCGTCGTCAACAGGAATGCCACGCCGGAATCCAGAAATACCGACGCGCGGGCGCGATTGCGATTGTTCGTTCCATCATGCGCGACAAAGCGCTGGCCCGACGTATTGACCACCCACCCGACCCCGTACGATTGCGTCGGCGATATCACCGACACGCCCGTCGTCAGCACGCGCGCCTCCGCCTGGGAGAGCAGCGTCGACTGTCCTGCGTCGGCGCGGAGGACCTCCTGCAACACTTTGGACCAATCCGCGAGCGACATGTGGACCATCCCGGAACCAGTCGCCCACGAGTTGTCGCATGCCTCGCACACGGTCCAACCCGTTCCATTCGGCGCGTGACCGACCGGCTGGTTGCTCGCCCCCACTGCGGTGGTCGGTCCGAAACCGCCACTCGTAATGCCGAGCGGCGTCCAGAGGCGATCGCGGAGCGCCTGCTCGTAACCGGTGCCCCAGGCGCGCCCGAGAATCTCGCCGAGTATCTGGTAATTCACGTTGCTGTAGTAGTGTGTGCCATAGGCCGAAACAGCAGGCTGCTGCACAGCCCAGCTGTCCACCGCGATGCGCTGCTGCGCCGCAGTGCCGGTTGGCGTGAATCCGGGATTGCCGATAATGCCGGACTGCATGTTCGCGAGATCACGTAGCGTCAGAGTCGCGAACTCGGGCCGCGCAATCGGCGCGAGTTCCGGATAGCGCGTCGTCATACGGTCGGTCCACGCCACCCGACCCGCCTTAACGGTGATCGCGGCGAGCAGGCCGGTCATCGTCTTGGTATCGGAGCCGAGGTGCCACGTGTCGTCCAGCGTGACGGGAGTGTTCGTCCCCCAGCGTCGCACTCCGCCAACACCAACGGCGATCATGCCGCCATTGAGCGTCACGATCGCACCTCCGAGTGCCGGCAGGTTGAACACCTGACGCACCGAGTCGATGATGCGCGAGATGTCGGCCGCCACGACGCGCACTTTCGCCGTGGCCTGCTTTCCCTCGCTCGACGCCGTGATCGTGACGACACCAGGCAGCACTGCGTTGACGACACCCGCCACGCTGACCGTCGCTACCGTCGGATCGCTCGACTGCCAACCAATCGTGCGCCCGGTGAGTGCCACACCCGCAGCATCGCGCGCTGTCGCCGCGAGCGTCGCCGTGCCGCCGTACTGCACGTTGATGCTGTCCTGCGCCAGCACCAGCGACGCCACCGCTGGAAGCACGGTGACGCTCGCCTGACCACTCTTGCCCTCGCTCGTCGCCTGAATGGTCGCGACACCCGCCGCAATCGCGGTCACCACGCCACTCTGCGACACGGTGGCCACGGCGTCCGCGCTCGACGACCAGCTCACCGCTCGGCCGGTAAGCGTGTTGCCCGACGCGTCCTTCACGGTCGCCGTGAACGAGGACGTCGCACCGAGCGTCATCGACGTCGTCGGAGCCGACACGGCGACGCTGGACACCGGCGCCGGCGTCGGCGTGGTGGGTATCGGCGAGGAATCACCGGAGCCGCCGCAGCCTGCCTGCACGAACGCGGCGACAGCAAGGAGGACGGTGATGACGCCGTGACGGAGGAGACGATTGCGCATGAGGCCATTCCGGTAAATGGGTGCGTCGTGTGGCACACCGCCGAAAGGCGGACGCCACTTTCTTCACCCCCTGACGCGCAGTTTTCCGCCATCACGGCTCATTTTTTGTAACTTGCTGCGGGGTAGCGACTTACGACGCAGTAAGCTTGGCCCGCCACCGCGCAGCTTCGTCTTTCTTCCCCCACGCATCATACAATCCTACGATGCGCTTGCGCGCGTCGGCCACGATCGGCGCTTTCTCACCGC
>JBDTXZ010000789.1:0-2503 GCA_040005935.1 bacterium
GGCGCGTACAACAACGACTTGCAGCTCCCCGGCAATGGCGACGTCACGTTCCAGAACACCGGAAGCAATGCGAGTGTCACTCGCCTCGTCAGGCAGTTCGCCCGCTTGAACTACGGCTGGAACAACAAGTACTTGTTCGAAGCGGATCTCAGCCACGACGGCTCATCGCGCTTTGGCCCGAACAACAAGTACGGCACGTTCCCATCGGCTTCGGTCGCGTGGCGTGTGTCGGACGAGTCGTTCTTCCGCAATCACGTCGGCTTCATCAACGACCTCAAGCTGCGTGGGTCATGGGGCCGACTCGGCAACGATGCCATCGGCGATTACCTGTTCCAGCAAACCATCAACATCAATTCCGGCAACTACCCGTTCAACAACGCGCTCTCGACAGGCGCAACGCCGGGCCGCATTGCGAATCCCAACATAGGATGGGAGACCACGGAGCAGACCAACGGTGGTGTGGACGTCGAGTTGATGGGGAGCAAGCTCTCCTTTACAGGTGACGTCTACAACAAGCAGACGCATGGCATTCTGTTGCAGGTGCCGATTTCCACGCTCGTCGGCCAGACGGCGGCGACAGTGAACGCGGCGTCGGTGGCCAACACCGGATGGGAAGGTGCGGTGAACTGGCGTAGCGCGGTAAAATCGTTCAACTACTCGATCGGATTCAACATCGCCAACAACAAGAACAGGATCACGAGCCTGCCGGGTGGCGACCAGATCAACGCCAACCTGGGACCGTCGATTCGGCGCGTTGGCTATCCGATCGACGCGTACTTCGGCGTCCAGGCCATCGGCATCTTCCAGACGGCAGCCGAAGTCGCAGCTGCGCCCTTCCAGAACGCCAAGACAGGCCCGGGCGATCTGCACTACAAGGACCAGAACGGCGACGGCAAGATCGACGCGAACGATCGCATCGTCATGGGAGATCACTTCCCCCACTACACCTACGGCGCAAATTCGTCGGCCTCCTGGCGCAACTTCGACGTGAGCATGCTGCTGCAAGGCGTCGGCAAGCAGGACGTCTTCCTCGACGGCGCGCTCATCGAAGGTCCGACCTGGGAAAACTTCTTCTCCACCTACCTGCTCGATGCGTGGAGCCCCGAGAACACGAACGCCAAGTGGCCCCGGTTCGTGTTCCGCTCCGATCACAACCAGAACGCCCCAGGCTCCAATTCCTGGTACGTGCGTGACGGCAAGTATCTCAGCCTGAAGAACCTGAACTTCGGCTATACGCTACCTGCCAGCCTTGCGGGCAGAAGCGGTTTGAGCAGCGTGCGCGTCTACGTAGCAGGCAGCAACGTGTACACGTGGTCCCCGCTCAAGTCCATCGTACCACCAGAAGCGAATCCAGGCTCGACGCGTGCGACCTACTACTACCAGACGCGCAATTTCAGCTTCGGAACGAGCCTTGGTTTCTAGGATGCACACTCGAGCATCTCACCCCATGCAGCCCTCATCTCATTCACATCCGATGAAATCGAGATACATCACCCTGAGCGCCCTTGTCGTGGCGATGACGCTCGGCGGCTGTCAGTCGGCCGACGACCTCCTCAGCGTAACCTCGCCGACCACTGTGTCCAACGAAATCTTCTGGACGCAGGAAGCAGACGCTGTCCTCTTCATCAGCGGCACCTATAGCGTGTTGCCGGGCTGGTTCGACGTCATTGCCTGGGACGGCATGACGGACAACGGCGGCGTCAATCGCCAGTTCGACAACAAGTACGTGTATACCGATGGCACCTCCGATCCGCAGAGCGGATACGCGCGCGGCCTGTGGGTGCAGTTTTACAATGGTGTTGCCCGGACGAACACCTTGCTGGCGAACATCGATCGCATCCCGGCCGTAAAGATCGATGCGGGGCGGAAGGCACGATACATCGCGGAAACCAAGTTTCTCCGCGGTGTGATGTACCTGCAGCTCGTCAGCATGTTCGGAGACGTCCCTATGCCTCTCGTCCCCGTGGGTGACGCTGAAGCGCGCGCACTGACCAACACGCCCGCCGCGAAAATCTACGACCAGATCATCCTGGATCTCGATGCGGCAGCCGCTGTGCTGCCGGCCTCGTATACGGGAAGCGACATCGGCCGCGCGACCAAGTGGGCGGCAATGGCGTACAAGGCGCGCGCTGCGCTTTACGCAGGACGGAGTCAGATTGCCGCGGACGCCGCCAAGCAGGTAATCGATGGTGGTGCGTTCTCCCTTCACCCGAACTACGGGCAGCTCTTTACATATGCCGGTGAAGGGAGCAAGGAGATCATCTTCGTTCGCGGCTATGCCAAGACGGCGCAGGCAACCGGACAGAATGCCAACATGTTCGGCGAGTATGGGCCGCCCACCAACTCGGCATCTGGCCACGTGGTGCCGATTCGCAACCTCGTCGACGCGTACCAGATGACCGATGGCAAGTCCATCGCAACGTCGCCGCTGTACAACCCGGCACCGTATCCGAATGCCGGCGGCACGATGTTCGACAACCGCGACCCGCGCATGGCCGCGACG
>JBDTXZ010000790.1:0-2501 GCA_040005935.1 bacterium
TTTTCTCGAGTATCAGGAGCAGATCACATCTCTGTTTGCGGACTACACGCTCCGGAAAGGCGACCGCAACCTGGTGGACTACGACGATCTCCTGCTCTTCTGGGCGATCATGCTCGAGGCGTCCACCCAACTGCAGGCGCGCATCGCAGGGCTCTACGAGCACGTGCTGGTAGACGAGTACCAGGACACCAACCTGCTCCAGGCGCGCGTGCTGCGCGGCATGTGCTCTGGTCATCGCAAACTCACGGTGGTCGGCGATGACGCACAGAGTATTTACGCTTTTCGCGGTGCACACTTTCGAAACATCCTCGACTTTCCTCGGCAGTTTCCGGGCGCGACGATGGTCACGCTCGCCCAGAACTATCGTTCCACGCAGCCGATTCTCGACCTCTCGAACATGGTCATTTCGCGCGCCGAGGAGCGGTTTACGAAGGAGCTGTTCACCAAGCGGGAGGGCGGCGAGAAACCGTGGCTCGTGACCGCCAAGGATGAAGCGCAGCAAACACGCTTCGTCGTGGATCGTGTGCTGCAGCTTCACGAATCCGGCGTGCCGCTCGCGGAGATGGCGGTACTCTTTCGCGCTGGCTACATGTCCGCCGATTTGGAGATCGAGCTCGCGAACCGAAAGATCCCGTTCGAGAAGTGGGGCGGCCTCAAGTTCCTCGAAGCGGCACACGTAAAGGACGTCCTCGCTTTTCTGCGCGTGTCGGAGAATCCGCGTGATGAAGTGAGCTGGTACCGCATCCTGATGCTCATGCCTGGCATCGGCGACACGACGGCGCGCGAGATGATGAACACGATGCAGGAACGATCGTGGGATCCCGATGCCTTTACGCATCTCATCGCGCCACCACGCGCCCGCGATGCGCACCGGTCGCTCGCAGTGCTCCTGCGCCAGCTCCGCGGCGTGACGAATAGGGAGGGCGACGCGGCCGGCGCAAAGGTGGCGAGCGACATTGCCGCTGTGCGTTCGCTCTACGACGCCATCCTCAAGGAAAAGTACGACAGCCCCGAAGCGCGACTCGCAGACCTCGACCAGCTGCGAACGATCGCCGCTGGCTATCCGTCGCGCACGAACTTCCTCGCGGCACTCGCCCTCGATCCGCCGTCGAGCACCCAGGATCTCGCTGGTGGATCAGAATCCGAATCGGAGGCGCTGGTGCTGAGCACGGTGCACAGTGCCAAGGGCAAGGAATGGAAGGCGGTCTTCGTGATCTGGGCCGTTGACGGCTGGTTTCCGTCGTCACGCGCCGTGGAGGACCCGGACGAGCTGGAAGAGGAGCGTCGTCTGATGTACGTCGCGCTTACTCGCGCAAAAGACGAACTGGCAATCATCTATCCGATGCAGGTCTACGGTTCGCGGCGGGGCGCCGAGTATTCCTTTGACCAGCTCTCGCGCTTTCTCGATCGCGGTGTGCGCGCAACGATGCAGCGTGTCGTCGTGGAAGAACCCGGCGATGTGCCTCCGGCGGCCGTGGGCGCGGCGCCCGAGATCGATCTCCGCGCACTGATGCGCGGCCGGTTCGGCGGTAAGTGAAGAAGAAAAAGCGATCGGCTCCCCGCGTTGAGGCACCAATCATCGCGAAGCGCACGGAAACGCGTTGGCCACTTTTCGCAGCAGCCTGCGCCATCGCGTTGCTCGGCGTCGTCCCCATGGCAAACCTCGTCACGACAGGCTCGGGTCTCCCGTGGTGGAGTGAAGCGGTTCGGCAGTGGTTTGTATGGAACGTCATCATCGCGGTGGTGGCAATCGCGTTGGGCGTGGCGTTCAGTGATCGCATTGAACTAGCGATCGCGCGCGCAGCGAGCTGGCTCCTCGCACCTGGCCCACGAACGTTCGCGATCGCTGTCGGCGTCGCGACGTGCGCGCTTGCTCTCTATTTCGGTTGGCGTCTGTTCGAGTGGCAACCGGTTGTCGGCGATGAGTTCTCACAGCGGTTCCAGTCGCGCCTCTTGTCGATGGGACGCATGTTCGCGCACACGCAGCAGCCGGCGGAGTTTTTTTCGACGCGCGAAACACTGGAGATGAACGGTCGGTGGTTCGCTCAATTCCCAATCGGTGGGCCGGCTATTCTCGCGATAGGTGTTCTCGTGGGCGTGCCTGCGCTCATCAATCCAGCGCTTGCAGGCATCGCCGCCGTCGCGCTGTACCGCTTCGCCGCCGCGATCGGCGACGAAGTGACCGCACGCCTCGCAGCAATTCTTTTTGTCCTCTCACCTTTCGTGCTCTTCATGGCCGGGAGTGAGATGAATCATGTGAGCACGCTCGCGCTGGTATCGCTGGCACTTGCGGCGCTGCCCCGCTGGGCCGCCGCAGAAAGCGTGGCGCAGGCACGCTCAGCGGCCGCGGTTGTCGGCGGCGGACTCGGTATCGCGGCGACGATCCGCCCCCTCGATGCCGCCGTGGTGGGTGTTGCGATCGGAGTGTTTCAGCTGCGGATTGCGCTGCGATCCCGCTTGCATCTGCGCTCGCTGCTCGTGGAATTCTTCGTTGGCGCGGT